>NZ_QMEB01000235.1 GCF_012912135.1 Brasilonema bromeliae SPC951
AGTTTACAAATAAGCAGTTATTAACCATTTAATCAAAAATGTAAGTGTTTTGAAGATGAACCGCAAAACTAGAAGGTTATACTGTGTTTATCAACAGTAATACCACTGAAAAACATTCCCAAAAACATGGTAGAAAACATAATTTTAGGACTTGATGAAATCTAGAAAAACCGTATAATCATTAACACTTTATGCCTACGGCACGCCTGCAAAGTATGCGCAAAGTGTGCCGCTAGGCATACAAAGCAGCGTAGGCGTGGAGGAGATACAGATTTACCCGACGGGAGAGCAAATCACCAGATAAGCTTGATAAGCGACTTGCGAAGAAACAGAGAACCAACTTTTTTGCAATACTAGAGAGTCGCCGCTTTTGTTTACTAGTTAATGTCCAAATTTGTCTGTTCATGACGGCGGCGCGATCACCCTCAAGGAAAGTCAATCTGTTTTATTGAAATGTATTAAATTGCCGTTTTTTTTGCTATTTTCGCATAACAGTGATCGATGTGATAATATTTGTACTCATCATTTACTCTGGCTCTTCACACTACGTACAAGGATGATTTTGATACTTTTTTTACTTACTTTTCAGCAGAACCCTGATTGACAAAAGCGATGTTTTTTGGAGAATAGCACATTTGACAAGATTTTTTCTGAGCCAATAACTTTATTGAGATTGAGTAACGAGTGCAAAAAATATAACTTTAGCTAGAGGAGATTTTGATATGTCTTGTCTGAAAATTTTAGTTGTAGAGGATGAGAAAAAAAACGCATTAGATATTAAGAAGAGATTGCAAAAATTAGGTCACTACGTTTCCGAAATTACTGAATATGGAGATAAAGCAATACAAAAACTGGGGGAAGTTAATCCAAATTTAGTCTTAGTTGATATTTGCTTATTAGGAATAATTGATGGTGTGAGATTAGCTGATATTGTTATGAATGATTTTCAACTTCCAGTTTTATATTTAACAGAAGATGATTCTGAAATAGAACAAATATATGAAAATAGACAAACAGAACCTTTTAGCTACATTACTAAACCAGTAGCGGAACAAGATCTGCAGATTGCTATAGAAATAGCTGTTTACAAGCATCAAACGAAAATAAAATTGCAAGAACAACAGCAAAAGTTTATGGCAATTCTTAAAAGTATGGGTTGTGCAGTGATGATCACAGATACTTGTGGTTGTATTCATCTGATGAACCCAATAGCAGAAGAACTCACAGGATGGAAACAAGAAGAAGCGGTTACTAAAAAATTAGCAGAAATATTAAGCTTAGTTGACAAAGATACAGGAGTTCTGATTAAGAATTTAGCTACACAAGTCATACAGACAGGTGTCGTTTTGAATTTACCAGAGACTTTAACATTAATTGCTAAAGATGATACCGAAATCCAAATTGGAGGAAATATTGCACCCATCCGCGATGATAACGGTAATTTGATTGGTTCAGTTGTCGTTTTTCAGGACATCACTCAACGCAAACAAACAGAAGCACAACTTGTTCGGAATGCTTTCTATGATGCCCTAACAGGACTACCCAATAGAGTTTTATTTTTAGAGAGACTAAGCCAAGTGTTTGAGCGTCGAAAAAGACGGAATAATGATCGCTATGCTGTCTTGTTTTTAGATGTGGATGGCTTTAAAGGAATTAACGATAGTTTTGGGCATGGTGCTGGTGATAATTTGTTGATAGAGATTGCTCGACGTTTAGAATCATGCTTACGCAGTGCCGATACAGTAGCACGATTTGGTGGTGATGAATTTGCTATTCTCATCGAAGATATTAAAGACATTTCTGATACAACCAATGTTGCTAAACGTATTCAAGAAACCTTAAAATTACCAATTTACATAGAAGAACATAAAATATCAATTTCAGCTAGCATTGGTATTGCTCTAAGCTGTTCTAGTTATGAACAGCCAGAAAATTTGCTGCGGGATGCTGATATGGCAATGTATGAAGCAAAGCAACAGGGAAAAGCTCGTTATGTTGTATTTAATTCCCAGAAATCATACCATACGAATAGACCGGTCAAAAAATAGTAAGTACGAATATGTGACTGCTCGTGATTATGCAGTCATAGAAAAAATCAATCTTAGTATTTGTAAAAATAGGAATATGATCTATTTTTAGTTAATATTGACAATTTGATAGATTAAAGCGATGTTTGTCGTATCATAATCAAAAATAATAAATTCTGTTATGGAAAAAACAGAAAAACAGAAAATGCTGGCAGGCGAATTGTATCTTGCTTCCGATTTAGAATTGATTGCTGGAAGAAACTTTGCACTTCGTTTACAAAGAATGTATAACTCTACAACTGAAGAACAACTGGAGGAGCGATCGCAAATCCTACAGGAATTATTTGGTAAAGTGGGACAAAATATTAATATTATGCCACCATTTCAATGTGACTATGGTAAAAATATTTATGCAGGCGATGAATTATATATGAATTTTGGCTGTGTGATTCTAGACTGTAACACAGTTCATATTGGAGATAACGTTTTGTGTGCTCCTTATGTCCAAATCTATACGGCATATCACCCAACAGATCCAGAAATTCGCCTTTCTGGTAAAGAACTCGCTGCGCCAATAAGAATCGGTCATAATGTCTGGATTGGTGGCGGTGCAATTATTTGTCCTGGTGTGACAATTGGCGATAATACTACTATTGGTGCTGGTAGTGTTGTTGTGAAAGATATACCTGCAAATGTCGTTGCTGCAGGCAATCCCTGTAGAGTCATTCGACATTTGTAATCTCTAGCTTATAAGAGTTATTTCCAAATACTTCTGCACTGATTGTATGGGCATTCTAATTCTGGATTGATAGTAAGTCGTGCTTAAGCAGTGGGGTTTATCCGACAAGCGTGCTTTTTTGTTCTTTCTTTAATTTCATTTATACTGTGCTGGGCATTCTAATTCTGAGTAAGAGTTGTTGCCTTCAAGCACTGGAGAATCAGGATACTCCAGTGTTTTTTTAATTTATGTGGGTTTTCATAAATTGAGTTGACCGCTCAGAGAAATCTAAACAAAGCTACCCAAAGATAGTCAATGCTAGACAAACCCGTTTGTAATCTTAATCCAAAGTCCTAAAACTACAGGGATAAACGGCAATCCCACTATCCCATCCATGAAGTTTGGGATTACTTTACGAGCTATATTCATGCTTCCATTGGTATCAGCATTGATTGTTCTACCAGTGGAAGTTTTGTATAAACCACGCTTAACACGTTTACCACTAAAAACAGGCTTGATGTCAGATTTACTGTTGAAAGTTGGTAGTGTATCACCATCTAAAGCACTTGCAGATAGGATGACGTTTGATGCGTTTTTGCGTCAAACAGGTGTTGTGTGAAATAATCCAAAATCCGCTATCTACTTGCCAATATCCTCGTTCCATAACTCAGGTTTCTCTTGAATAAATTCGCTCATCATTTGTTCGCATTCATCAAGATTGAGGTCAATCACTTCCACACCGTGAGATACCATAAATTCTTTAGCACCTGGAAAAGTTTTTGATTCTCCAGCTATGACTTTTTTAATGCCAAATTGTACAACCGCCCCAGCGCACAGATAACATGGCATTAAGGTTGAATAGAGTGTTGTACCCCTATAACTGCCGATTCTACCAGCATTGCGAAGGCAATCGATTTCGGCGTGGGTGACTGGATCGCCATCTTGCACACGCTTGTTATGTCCTTTGCCGATAATCTTGTCATCTTTGACGAGAACCGAACCGATGGGAATTCCGCCTTCTTGTCTGCCTTGTTTTGCTTGTGCGATCGCAGCTTCCATAAACTCATCTATTTTCTCATTCATTTTTTTATTCTCCATGTCTAAACAACTTGTCTTGATGGATCACGATGGTGGTGTAGATGATTATCTAGCAACTATGCTGCTGATGACTATGGATCACATACAGCCACTTGGTATTGTCGTCACTCCAGCAGATTGCTATGCCGAACCAGCCGTAAGCGCTACACGTAAAATTCTAGACTTAATGGGGTGTTCTGATATCAGAGTTGCCCAAAGTACTGTACGCGGTATTAACCCTTTCCCTCGACTCTATCGCCGTGATTCATTTGTTATTGACCATTTTCCCATTCTCAATCAAAGCGATGCAATTCGCACACCACTGCTTGCAGAACCTGGTCAAGATTTTATGATAAAAGTGTTACAAGAGGCACCAGAACCTGTTACGTTAATGGTCACTGGTCCGTTAACAACAGTCGCAACTGCACTGGACAAAGCACCAGACATTGAAGAGAAAATTCAAAGAATTGTTTGGATGGGTGGTGCTTTGAATGTTGGTGGTAATGTGGAAAAAAATTGGGAACCAGGACAAGATGGTTCCGCAGAATGGAACGTGTATTGGGATCCAATTTCTGCAGCGCGGGTATGGCAAACCCAGATTGAAATTATCATGTGTCCTTTGGATTTGACTAACACTGTACCTGTGACATCAGAAATTGTTTACAAAATGGGGAAACAACGTCACCATCCCATATCTGATTTAGCGGGACAATGTTATGCACTGGTTATTCCCCAAGACTATTATTTCTGGGATGTGCTGGCGACTGCTTATCTTGCTCATCCAGAATTCTATCAACTGCGAGAGTGGGAAACAGAAATTATCACCACAGGTTTAAGTCAAGGGCGTACAAAAATAGTACCAGGAGGGCGTAAGATTTTTGCTATGGATCAGGTAGATAAAGAAGCTTTTTACGCTTATATTTTGCAGCAGTGGGCACGTTGAATTTTTGACCAGTTATCAAACAAGTTGTTTATGCGACTCATCCAGAGTAAAAAAAATACCGGGCGATTATAAATCGCACGCCAGATGCTACGGTGAGGTTCCGAGATTTTGGGTAATTCGATCACTTGTGTGTACACCGTAGCCTTTAAGGAGAGGGAAAGATTTTAGCGCCGATTCAAGCGATGGTGAGGTGAAAAGCGATATGTATGTACAGGGTAGCTTCTTATTAAGGAGAAGGGATGAAAAGGATAGACAGGGTTTTTTTATGAACTTTTGTAAAAAGTTCTGGAATGGAACAGTAACCTTTTGAGGTTAATCAGAAATTCCTGCCGATTACCGGACCTCAACAGCCAGAAATTAATATTTGAGAATTTGCATAAAACTCTGGCTGTTTGAGTGGAGTTACATATACTAGATTTCAATCACTGCGTGGCATTAGGTTGCAACTATGCCAGAAAGACTAGAAGAGCAAACGATTGATGTCTATAAGGAGTTAATCACACCGCTTGTAAAAGGAGATACAAATGACTACTAATATTTCCTATACTTTCACTTACAACTATGGTGATGGGGAATACTACAAAGGCTATGGCTATACAACATCTGACTCTAACTACTACGCTGGTCAGCGTATAGATCAGCCCTCACCTAACGAAACTGGGCTTACTGGTTACTATATCATTGACTCTGTAAACCCAACCTCACTAACTGATTACACCGGAGAGGTTGTAGTAACGCACTACTATGACAAAGATACTAATTTGATTGCAGATCCAGGTGGTAATTCAGGAGGAGAGGAACCCGGACATTTGCATAACTACCCCCATAATCCATCTACTGATGTAAACCTAGGTGTCGGACATAATGGATTAGGTAGTGAGGCTGGACTTGCTCACATTGATGGTCATTACTTCGGATTTGATAGAGAAACCTTTGCTGTATTCAATAATTCCAACGAGGCTGATTTGGCTCCTGAGAATCCAGGTGATACCGTAATTAAATTTCCCAACGGTGCATTCTATGGAAGTAGAGGTGATGACGTAATTGAAGGAGGAGCAGGCGACCAAGTCATTTATGGCGGTAAGGGGAACGACCTTATCTTTGGTGATGGGATACTAGGCGGGAGCTCAGCCCCTAGTGGAAATGACTTCCTGATTGGCGGGGATGGTAATGACTGGCTCTATGGTGGTCGTGGAAACGACAAGTTAAATGGGGGTTGGGGTGATGATTACCTCAATGGATACGGAGGTTACAGTGATTCTGAAACGGATACCTTGACTGGTGGTCCTGGGGCGGATACGTTTGGACTCGGTTACAACTGGCGTTCTTCTTCAGATGTTGATATCTACTATCTAGGCTCCGGAAATGCTGTTATCACAGATTTTAAGGCATCGGAGGGCGATAAGATTCGGATAGGTGGCAGCATTGGTGACTATACGTTGGTGCAAAACCAGAACTTGATTGGCAGCTCAGGCTTAGATACCGCTATCTACAGATACGGTGATTTGATTGCCATCCTGCAAGACACCACCAATGTCATTGCCTCTCGAGATTTTACGATTACCTAGCTGGTTGAGGAAACGACATGAAAACTTGTCGTCCCACCAAAAGTGCCAAAGTCTAAGCTCATACGAATTTGAACCGTTGATTGTAGCCGTAGGTAATTTCAATCGCTACTGGCTCCTCCTCACCTTCCCTTAAGGTTTTAGCATACTTTCAAGAAACACCGCAGCGTGGCAGAGGATTGAGCAACGAGGTCAAAGCCCGGAGATTGAGCCTTTTTCTGGAGGTTTTTCTGGGTGCGATCGCACCCAGAAATCATCATCAGGTGATCGCACGTAGCTATCACCCTCAAGCGATCGCTTGAGGGGTTTGAGATTTTTCTCGTTCCCAGTCTCTGGCTATTGGTGACAACTTAAAGCGATCGCCAAAATGTCAAGTGGGGTGTGGAGATATAGCAGTCGCCACAATTGTTCGGACATTTCCCTGTTCCCTGTTCCCTGTTCCCTGTTCCCTCTTAATCAAAACACGATGTCCTAAACGATATGTCTGTTGCTATAAGTCCAAAGTGTCTCGCTGTTGAGATTTGGGTTGATATTTAACAATTCCCAAATCTCGATTTTTAGGAGAAGTAAGATAAGCAATAAGGTCGTGTGAAAATCCTCGATTATAGGCGTGATTAAAATGATAAAATGAGCGAAACAACATCTCAATCGAAATTTTTTCAGATTCCATCTCAAATTCGTTAGCAACGGTATCAGCTAGATCAATTAAAACAGCATAAAATAACCAAGTTGCCCAAATTTGTAACTTGACACCATTAATCGAGCCCTTCGGGTTCGCCACTTGCTTCAAGCCGGGGAACCCGTCCAACGCAGTGGCTCACCAGTCCACAAATATGACATTTTCAACAATCGTTTAACTAGACCAAAAGCAGTTTCGATGTGCCACCGACGACCATAAAGGTCAGCGACAAGGTAAGGAGGTAAGTCAACTGGATTGGTAACAGAAGTAATGTATCTATACCAAGTATTTTCGCGTCTAATTTCGACTAAACGAACAATAATTGGTTTTGCTCTCCCTCGCTTGTGTCCCAATTCAATTATTTGGTCAACTACTTGTGGAGTATGAGTCAGAGTTCTTTGTACACGATAGCTTGCCTTTTTTAAACGAGTAATCCAAGCAACGCCATTTGTCATGAGTGCGGCAAACTCAGTAAAATCATAAAAACCCCTGTCAAAAATCAGTAAAGTTCCATTGGGTACACAACCATGCAACCAATCCCACATTTTTGCATCCGAACAATTTGGATTCTCTTCAAAAGTAATTTGGACTGGTAAATAAGTCGTGATATCAACGATTGTGTAAATTTTACCCGCTAAACAAACAGTTTTTTCTTGTAGGCTCTCTAGATGACGAAAAAGTGCTTCTAATGTTGAACCATCCACAGCCAAGATTCTTTGGAATTTTGTTTTTGCAAACCTAATACTTACAGGTAGTGGGCGGTTTTTTCTCTTAACCCATCTTGCTTGTAACTTTGGAATTAATTCCATCATTACTTGTTCAAATATCGATGCTGGAAACTCTAGAAATCGCTTAGACAATGCTTGTTGCGATACGCAAGTCGCTTTACACCATAACAAGTCTTCTCGATTTAATAACCGATGTAACTCGCGCACTGATGCTACTTGTCGCCACAAGAGCGTTAATACGTATGCACCATTAAAGGTAAACCCAGAATCCGGTCGCGTAGTCCCAATTGCTGGTAATACGACAGTTGATTGTATACCAGTGGTGTTAATAGCTCCTCCATCCGCGCGGCGATCACTTCGTTTTCTGGCTGGCGCATGTTTCTATCCCGCTTGTGGTCTGGGTTTCCCACTCTTGGATTTCCCATCGTTTTTTCCCTTGATGCACCTGTTGACAAGCTTACCTTTTTCTTAAGTTGTCACCAATAGTCTCTGGCTGGGAATGCACTATTAGGAGATTGTTGACAACATCTACGAACGGGTGCAACTCAAAGGGCATCAGAACTCGGTCAATAGTGCAGCATTTAGCCCTGATGGTCAACGCATTGTCACTGCATCATTTGACAAAACAGCCAAGGTGTGGCGGGTTGGCGGGTTCGATGATTTGCTGGCGCGGGGTTGCGACTGGCTGCAGGATTATTTTGTCACCCATCCAGAGGCGCGGGAGAGGTTGTGGGTGTGTCGGGCGAGGAGATAGGAGGAGGGAGGGAGCAGGGAGAGAGGAGTTACTAAACTCAGATCTTGCACCATACTTTATCGTCCGCCAAGAAATAAATTTCTTGGCTCAAAGTCTAAGTCCGTTAAAACGGACTCTTGTTAGTTTTTCAGTCTGTTTTAACAGACTTGGTTTATTAGCCCAGAACTTGAGTTCTGGGCGTACTCAGCCGGAGGTGCAAGATCTGAGTAAAGGCGTTAAGCTAGCTGCGCCTTCGGCAATCGCCCACACGAATCACTTTTGGCGTTAAGCTAGCTGCGCCTCCGGCAATCGCGCACACGAATCACTTTTGGCGATCGCTCACACGAATCACTTTTGGCGTTAAGCAATGCTAGCGCTCCCTGCTGGAGCATCGCTCACACGAATCACTTTTGGCGTTAAGCAATGCTAGCGCTCCCTGCCGTAGGCAATCGCTCCTTGTGCGCTGAGTGACTCTGTTAAATTAGACTTATTCCCCAATTCATTACGAGTATGATAGAAAAAACATCTACATTGCAAAAAGTCATTGAAGCTGTAGAAGCATTAGATATAGATGCTCAAATTTTGCTGATAGATATTATTACCAAGCGCCTCAATCAACAGAGACGAGATGAGTTGTTAAAGGAAGTTGCACAAGCACAACATGATTATGAACAGGGAAGTGTACGGCGAGGTTCTGTTGAAGATTTGATGGCGGAGTTAGAAGATTGAAAAATTTAGTTTGGAGTTCTGCATTTGTTCGTGCGTTTAAACGTTTAGTACGTCAAAATCCACAATTACGTTCTCAAGTAGAGGAGACGCTAAAAAAACTAGCTGATACCAAGTTGCGTTCTGTTCTAGTAGTTTGTGGTTAGGGGAGATTGCTTCGCTCCACTTCGTTTCGTATGCCCTCCGGGCACGCTGCGCGAACGCAATGACAGGTGCTACGTTTGATTGCAACTTGGTATGAAGACCCTTTCTCTCCCAGTTTACACAGTCACAAACTTAAAGGTGATTTAGATGGTATATGGTCGTGTTCTATGCAGCGAATTATTGGCGAAGTGTATGGTAGTTTAAACGAAGAAATGATGGTATTAATTGATGCTGCATTGAAATTGCATTTGGGATTAGGTTGAGATATGACTCTAAACAAGAGCGATCGCTCATTAAGACCATCGATTTTTGAGATATGACTTATATAGATTAACGTGTAGCAGTGAATGATTAGAGGTGGATATGGAAACAATGAAAGTGCGATCGCATATCGGGGCAGATGGCATATTGCAAATCCAAATGCCCACTGATTTTAAAGATACCTCTGTTGAGGTGGTGTTAGTTGTACAGCCATTATCTGAGCAAGAAACCGCAGCATCAGAGTCAACCCAAGTGCAATACAATGCTTGGGGAAAGCCGACAACGAAAAAATCGATAAGTCATGCGATCGCTCTCATGCAACAACTACGCCGAGAGGTTGCGTTGGATCAAACATCAATCCGCGAAATGATTGAAGAAGGGCGAAGATTTTAATGCAGTTTGTTTTAGATTGTTCGGTGGCAATTAGCTGGTGTTTAGTGGATGAAAATAACCCTACCGCTAATGCCATACTGGCAATGATGCCAGATTCTGAAGCATTTGTACCAGGAATTTGGTCATTAGAGGTTGCAAATACTCTACTGGTAGCTGAACGGCGTAACCGTATGACTCAGCAACAATCACAGCAAGCTATTATTTTGTTACAATCCCTGTTCATTCAAGTTGATACGGCTACAGATGCTAACGCATTAGCTGCAACCATAACACTAGGACGACAGGAAGGTTTAGCTGCTTATGACGCAGCTTATTTGGAATTAGCGCTGCGATTGGGATTACCCTTGGCAACTCTGGATACTCGGTTAGCTGAAGCAGCGACTCGTTGTGGTGTGGAGTTAATCGTTGTTGATGAGAAACGCCAGAAATAGACGGGTAATACCAATTCACTTTAAAGTTAGAACATAGCGGGCAAGCAGGGGGCTAGGGGTCCCCTCTGGGG
>NZ_QMEB01000005.1:0-55335 GCF_012912135.1 Brasilonema bromeliae SPC951
CCCGTAAGGGTCTTGGGGTCTCCCCAAGTGGAGCATCTGGCGTTGGAAACCCGTCATTCGCGCTGTCTCACTCCCTCACGCTCTTATCCCCCACATCATATGACTAATCATTTTTGAAGGAAAATTCGTAAATTGTCAGGAAAGCACCTAGAGACTCATGTAGATATGACTATGCATTTAAAGAATCGAATTTTTCACTAATATGTATTTATACTTTACTGCCTAAACTACAGTTAAAATTATGTGAATGTTCAAATTTTCATCAGGTCATTTGCAATTTAACGCCCCGTAAGACATTTAAATAGCTATTGGTTCATGGGAATGCTACTGTAACGGAGCCTTCAGAGGCACTGTGTCAATAAAAACCAGTACAGGTTTTTTTTCAAAAACCCTAAATGGAACCCTCAACCGTGTTAGTTCTTCAAAAATCACGGGAACAATAGCAACAGTTAATTAGCTGACCGTAATCTATTGTTACCTGGAGCCATTGAGACAAATCTTTATGCCAGCAACATCTTTTTACGCAGATGCCGCTTTCAATAACAAACAATCCGATCCAGTCTTTGACCCAGATATCACGGTTGACGAAACTGAGTTGCCGATTGATGAACTTGATGATCTGGAGATAGCTTCTGTTGACTCTGCGAGCTTAGGTGCAAATCTCAACCGCCGCAGCACAGATCTAGTACGTCTATACCTTCAAGAAATTGGTCGAGTTCGGTTACTAGGACGGGATGAAGAAGTTTCAGAAGCACAAAAAGTCCAGCGCTATTTGCGGATGCGAATACTTCTGTCTAAAGCTGCAGAACAAGGAGATGAAGTGATCGCACCATATCTCCGACTGATTGAAACTCAGGAACGTTTGGCATCTGCATTAGGACATCGTCCTTCTCTTGAACGTTGGGCTGGTGAAGCTGGTGTAGGTCTTTTAGAGCTTAAGCAGATTATAGGACTAGGAAAACGGCGTTGGGCTGAAATCGCCAAAATAACTGTGGAAGAACTGGAGAAAATTCAAAGCAATGGACTCCAGGCAAAAGAACACATGATTAAGGCAAATCTTCGTCTTGTCGTCTCCGTTGCGAAGAAATATCAAAATCGCGGTTTGGAATTGTTGGACTTAGTCCAAGAAGGAACTCTTGGTTTAGAACGAGCAGTTGAGAAATTTGATCCAACCAAGGGTTATCGTTTTAGCACTTATGCTTATTGGTGGATTCGTCAAGGAATCACACGGGCGATCGCAACTTCTAGCCGCACAATCCGCCTACCTGTCCACATCACAGAAAAGCTGAACAAAATTAAAAAAGCTCAGCGTAAAATCGCACAAGAAAAAGGTCGTACCCCAACTTTGGAAGACCTTGCTCAAGAGCTAGACATGACACCTACACAAGTGCGGGAAGTTCTTTTGCGAGTTCCTCGTTCTGTTTCTCTAGAGACAAAAGTTGGTAAGGACAAAGACACAGAGTTAGGAGAACTACTCGAAACTGACAATATCACTCCAGAAGAGACATTAATGCGAGAGTCTTTACAAAGAGACTTGCAAAATCTTCTGTCAGATTTAACAAGCCGGGAGCGTGATGTGATTCTGATGCGCTTTGGTTTGGCAGATGGTCATCCTTACTCCTTAGCAGAAATTGGACGTGCTTTGGATTTATCACGGGAACGGGTACGACAAATCGAGTCTAAAGCGTTGCAAAAGCTGCGCCAACCAAAGCGGCGCAATCTTATCCGCGACTACTTGGAGTCTTTAAGCTAGTTAGTCGATAGTCAATAGTCAATGGTTACCACTCAAAAAGAAGAATTCGGAATTCGGAATTCCGAATTCGGAATCCAATCAGTAAGCTCTTGAACTCATCAGTCTTACTGACCACGAAATTTTTGATTCAGTGAGAGCTTGAACCCCATTTTCATCCGCCGTATTCCTACGGCACTGCTGTGCCGTATGCGCAAAGCGCACGAATCGGACCTGTTCAAAGCAGCGTGTCCTCTGGACATAGGACTTACGGGTATCTTCTCCATAAGAGGCTGCTTTAAACACCAGATACCTCTGTCGGGAGACGTCGCTGCAGGACTTGTTCACCACTTGCACAGAAATATACCCCCTAACTCCTGACTCCTAAGTAGTTACTAGGTCAAAAAACTTATACATTCTACACATAAGGCAAGATGCCTGCTCTAAAAGACTTTTAACTAATGGTTGTTGACTCACTTTATCTCCGTTCCCAAAACTTTTCACTAACTTATGGCAAGTTATTTTCATCTAATTGCATAAGAATCTTTCGATTCGTCTTTGGGAACATTTATAGAGGATAGGATGGGGATCGCTTGTTTTTTTACTTACTGCTCAAAGTTTCAAAATTTACCTTTAATATTTAATAACTCTTCTCAAGAGGGTTTGATTATTGCAAATCAGTCCAAATTTTTGCTATATTCGCAACTAATGGACTTTGTTGAGAAAAATTAGTATGACAGCCTATACAGCAGCCTCGCTAAAGGCAGAACTTAATGAACGTGGTTGGCGTTTAACACCCCAGCGCGAAGTCATTCTACACATTTTCCAAGAACTGCCGCAAGGAGAACACCTCAGTGCTGAAGATCTTTACGAAAGGCTAGAAGCTGAACACGAAGGAATTAGCCTATCGACGATTTATCGGACTCTCAAGTTGATGGCGCGAATGGGGATATTACGGGAGCTGGAACTAGGAGAAGGGCATAAACATTACGAACTTAATCAGCCCTATCCCCATCACCACCATCACCTGATTTGTGTTAGGTGCAACACAACAATTGAGTTCAAGAACGACTCGATTTTAAAAATTGGAGCGAAAACAGCACAAAAAGAAGGTTTTCACCTGCTTGATTGCCAATTAACCATCCATGCTGTTTGTCCCAAGTGCCAAAGGGCACTCATGCCACTGTAGCACCTGGGTTTTACGATTCAAGAAAGCCCTGGCTGCAATGAAATATTTTGGTAAATTTCATTAGCAGCTTTGAACTTGTTGTTATGGGAGGTTGGCAAACTGTTAGGTATCAACACCAACACCTGAGCGGATGCTAAAAGCGTCCGCTTCTGACATTATTCAGACTGATACCGTAGAATTGTTGTGCTTGTCTAATAGCTTTCTTTGTCTCGTCTCCCATCACACCATTAAGAGCACCTTTGTAAAAACCTTGGTCTCGTAGTCGTCTTTGAATCTCCAAAACATTAAAATCACCACTTGTGGGAGCATCATTTGCCATGCTGTACAATTTAGCGCGGGTTGTTGGACCAGCAATACCGCTTGCGGCGAGGTAATTATCTGTCTGGAACCGGCGTACAGCATCTGCTGTATTAGGACCAAAGTAACCGTTTGGCTCTCCTTGTAAGTATCCTGCTTTAATTAATTGTTCTTGAAGAACTCTTACAGCCTCACCACGATCTCCCAAGCGAAGTTTATCTCCAGTAGCAGGTGGCTTACTAACTGAATCTTCTCCATAACCAATAGAGAGTGTTGGAAGTTTTGCTTGCGTTACTGATCCGACAACTCCATCGGGGGTTAAGTTATAAGCTTCTTGGAACCGCTTGACAGCTTCTTCAGTAATTGGACCGAATACCGTTGTGGCGTTACCTGTATAAAAGCCTGCAATTCGTAATTGTTCTTGTAGAACTCTGACATCCTCACCTTCATCTCCTTTTTGGAGAACGTTAGAACTGCGACGCTTGTTAGTTACTGATGGATTTTCAGAACTGGTTGCTATGACTTGAGAGTTGTCTGTACTGGTTCTTCTGGCTTGAACACTTCCAGTGCTGATCTTTGTCACTTGCGAACTCCTATTAGAGATACGCCAATTCTCTAATTTTTCTAAAGTGACAGACCCAGCAACACCGTTAACATCTAAACCAGCAGCTCTTTGGAAGCGGCGCACACCAGCTTCTGTCTCAGTGTCATAGAGTTGAGTGACGGAAGCTTGATAAAAGCCTGCTGCTTTCAACTGTTGTTGTAAACTTCTGACAGAAGGACCGCGATCGCCTTTTTCAAGTGCTAAGGCGCTGCTCACACAACTAAGAACAGATAAACCGAGGGCTAAAGGTAGCATATATTTCCAAGCCCTACCAGACAGACGTTTCCAATCTGGTGCTACTGTTTGCTTAAACAAACGGCTGAGGGAGATTAATTCACTGGGAGGTAAGTCCTCGTAGACCGATGAAACGTGTAAATACGCAAGGGTTTCCATAATTTGTTACACCATTTATTTTTCTTCAATAGCTGCTTCAGCTTGATGTACTATGTTTCGTAAATGTTCCAGTGTTTGTGTATTTACATCCTCCCATAAACCGCGCTGATGTGCTTCTAACAATCTTTCAGCCATATCACGCAAAGCATATGGGTTCTTTTGATAGACAAATTCCGAAACAACTGGATCGAACAAATATGCCTCGGTTATCCCTTGATACATATAGTCTTCCACACATTGTGCCGTGGCATCGTAAGCAAATAAATAATCAACAGTCGCCGCCATTTCAAAAGCACCCTTATAACCGTGGCGCATCATTCCTGCTATCCATTTAGGATTGACAACCCGAGAACGATACACTCGTGCGATTTCTTCTTTAAGTTGACGGACTTGGGGTTTGGCTGGAATGGAATGATCACCAAAATAAGTTTGGGGATTCTTTCCCTGTACAGCACGTATTGCAGCTGTTAAACCACCCTGAAATTGGTAGTAATCATCAGAATCAAGCAAATCGTGTTCGCGATTGTCTTGGTTATGTAACACTATTTGCATTTCTCGCAACCGCATTTCAAATGCTTCTGGCGCGGAACGTCCTTGTTGAACGGATGACGGAGATGAGGGAGAGACTTCTAATTTGGAATTCCGTATTCCGAATTCCAAATTGTCTTGTCCAGCTGCTGTGGAAACTTTGGCTGCAGGAGGACAAGAGTAAGCATAGCAACTCCAATTGATGTAGGCACGAGCTAAATCTTGATCATCTGTCCAGTTTTGTCCTTCAATTAAACCTTGGAGTCCTGCACCATAAGCTCCTGGCTTAGAACCAAAGATGCGGTAGCGCGATCGCACTCTTGCGTCTGGTAAACTTAAACCAAGTTGTGTCCAATACTCAGTTTCTTGACGCACTTGCGCCGCTAGAGGATTTTCTTCTGGCGTTTCGTCCAAAGCCGCCACTGCTTGCACAGCCGAGTCGAACAAATCAATCAAGTTAGGAAAAGCATCCCTAAAAAAACCAGAGATTCGCAACGTCACATCCACACGCGGACGTCCCAAAACAGAAAGCGGTAAAATTTCAAAATCTACAACTCGCCGCGCCGCACCATCCCATACAGGCTGCACGCCAAGTAAAGCTAACGCCTGTGCAATATCATCACCTCCAGTCCGCATCGTGGCGGTTCCCCATACAGATAAACCCAGTGTTTTCGGATACTCACCCTCTTCTTGTACATAACGCTCAATAAGTGCCTCAGCGGCTTTTCTACCTACATCCCAAGCAGTTTCGGTTGGTATAGCGCGGATGTCAACAGAATAAAAATTTTTACCAGTTGGCAGGACTTCCGGACGTCCTCGCGTTGGTGCGCCAGCCGGGGCACTTGGGACATATCCACCATCGAGTCCATGTAACAAATTGGTAATTTCTTGCTGGGTTTGTAGTAAAGAAGGGAGAAGGGTGGTGCGTATCCAGTCAAGGACAGTTGGGAGTGAGGAATTCGGAGTTGGGAAGTCGAAATTCGGAATTTGGAGTTCTTCTACTAATTTGGCGGCTTGTTCTTCTAAAAATTCGACAGCATCGCCGACAGTGCGACAGGGGTGTTGAGTTTTGTTAGCTAAAATTTGAATATCTTGGACTGATAGCCCAGTACTAAAATCAGTCGTGAGGGGGTCAAAATCTAAGCCAAAATCTTGAGCTAAAGCACGAGTCAGTCCGATATGATGGCGATTGGGATGACGTGCGATCGCAACAATTAAATCTCGTAACTGTCGCCCTTGAGGACATTGTCCAAAAACATGTAATCCATCACGAATTTGAGATTCCTTCAATTCACAAAGATAACCATCAAGTGAAGGTAAAACTGAAAAATCAAAACTTGAAACAGAAAATTCTTCTTTTCGCTTAATCCCTTTTGCCTTTTGCTTCAATTCCAAATCCAAGAAAAGATTTTCTTTGACAACAAGTTCGCGTATGCGATCGCCAATCATTGGTAAACGAGAAGGATCCAAACTCTGAGCCTCATAATACTCATCAATCAAATTTTCCAACTCATGTAAACAACCATAAAGTTCTGCACGAGTTAGAGGTGGCGTCAGATGATCCACAATCACAGCTTGAGCGCGACGTTTCGCCTGCGAACCTTCACCAGGATCATTCACAATAAACGGATACAAATGTGGAAGCGCCCCCAAAGCCACTTCTGGATAACACTCACTCGACAAAGCCACACTTTTACCTGGTAACCATTCTAAATTTCCATGTTTTCCAACATCAACCACTGCATCCGCCCCAAAACATTGTCTCACCCAATAATAAAAAGCCAAATAATCGTGAGTTGGCTCTAAATCAGACGCATGATAACTCAAACTTGGATCAACATCATAACCCCGCGCTGGTTGAACTCCTACAAAAATGTTACCAAGTTGAATTCCAGGAACAGGAAACGAGGGAGGAAAATTAAAATCTTCTTCTCTTTCTTCCTTTGCGTCCTTTGCGCCTTGGTGAGTCCAGCCCCCGTCTTGGCGGCTTCCGTCACGATGGGGGACTGGCGAACCCGAAGGGCGGTTCGTTTCAAAAACCCCTCCCCACCTATCGCCAATTCCCTTCTGCACAGCATCCGGTAACGAACTAAAAAACTCCTCATACTCCGCCAAAGAAACACACTGCAGCACCGGACGCAACTCCCTACCTTCCGAGTCATTCGTCACCCCAGCAGTTAGACATGAAATCAACTCATCTCCAGTGTCAGGCAAATTTTCCACCTGATACCCAGCCAACTGCAAAGCCTTAAGAATTTCTACACAACTCGCGGGCGTATCCAACCCGACACCATTTGCAAGGCGTCCATCACGGTTCGGGTAATTTGCCAAAATGAGCGCCACACGACGTTCTTGAGGAGGTTTTGAGCGCAAACGTACCCAATTGGCGGCTAAAGAAGTGACAAACTCAATGCGATCGCCCACTGGTTCATAAACCACGACATCAGTTTCCAAAGAAGAATTCCTACTTTGTACCGTCTTAAAAGACACAGCACGACTGATAATTCGCCCATCTACCTCTGGAAGCGCCACATTCATCGCCATATCACGGGGTGAAAGCCCTTGAAATTCTACCCTCCACTGTTCAATTGAACCACCACTGAGGATAACTTGCAACACCGGCACATCCAATTTTTGCCACAAATCAATCTGCGGTGTTTCTGTTTCCAACCGGGCTAAAGAAAAACTAGTCGTATTCAGCAGCAGCGCAATTTGCGGAGTGTCTTTGGGTTGAAAAAACTCACACAACTCCTCTTGAACATCAACATCACGCAAAGAAGAAACAAAAATTGGAACTGGTGTGAGATTTTGCTTTGCCAAAGCATTGCACAAAGCATCAATCACCTTAGTATTTCCCGCCAAATAATGAGCACGGTAGAAGAGAATTCCTACTTTAGAAGTCACAGATTCAGGGAGTGAGCGAGTGAGGGAGTTATTTTTCTCCCTGTTCCCTGTTAAGCGTTCCCTGTTCCCTGTTAACCGTTCCCTGTTCCCTGTTAAGCGTTCCCTGTTAAGCGTTCCCTGTTCCCTCTCCCACTCATACAACCCCACACGAGGAACAACTTGCGGTGATGGAGGATTAAAAAAAGTTGAAAAGCAAGTATCACAGATAAAGTGGAGAGCGTGGAGAAAATTTTCGACTCCACCTTCGTTAAAGTATTGCCATACCTGATTCACAGTACTCAAAGGTAGGGTAGACTGAGAGATGAAATCGGGGTCTATTGCGTCATCTCCTGGCATTACAATGAGAGTTGTACCATTACGTTCCACAATTTCCTGCACGACTTCTAAGCCATAAGCCCAGTAAGAGCGTCCTCCTAATAGGCGGAGAATTATCACGCTTGCGGACTCTAAAACTTTTTCGGCATAGCTATCAATGCTGATTTGATACTGCAATTGCAGTAAGTTAACAACTCTTAAACCAGGAAATGTGGAGGGTAATTTGGGTACAGCAGCCGCTAGAGTTTGAATATCGGTATCAGCAGACGTTAGAAATACTATGGGAGCAGGGGTTTGTTCCAGAAAAATGATATTTTCCGACTGAGGATTCCATCCTCCCGATGTGGCATTAGTACGATGCATAATCTTGTCTTAACGTCTTAAACTGTTTGTTAGGACACAATACAAAATTTTTTGAGCAATAGCAAAAAGCCCCTTTTACTCCTGTTTGTAACAATGTCTAGTTCTGCCGATTTGAGTTTCTCTCGAACCTTGCCTAGTAATGTGTTTGATCAGCTTGGAGCAATTTTGCAACAGATGGCTCAAGCAGTAGGAAAGGGGGCTTTAGTACTGACAGAAGCTGTGTTGATTCCAATTGACATACCTCAAGAATGGCAGACACAACGCTTTATCGTAGTGGTTTCTGAACAGTTTAGTGCTCTGCTTGTTGGTTTTCCACAAGAGATGGATAACCAGGGGGGGCAGAGTTTGGACTCAGCAGTGAATGTCAGGTTGACTTTTTGTTCAGAAGCGATCGCCTCCTTTGTTTTGAACTTAAGAGATTTCTTTCAACGAGATTCTCATACCTACCAAAAGCTTGAACAATATTGTCACATTGCTACTGCTAATGATGTCCAGCTTCAAAGTCAATTTTCACTGTTGTTATTAAAGTATTTTTTACCACCATTATATACTGAGAACACAGAATTATCACCTCTAACTTATCCTCATGTTTCTGTTTGTCAACCAGTTGAACAAGCTCTGAAAAAACAGATTGCTCAGGAGCAACTGTTAAATCAAGTGACAACTCAAATCCGTAAAAGTTTTGATTTGCCTGTCATTATAGCAACGGCAGTTGCACAAGTACGAGAGTTTTTACAATTAGATAGGCTTGTAGTTTACAAATTTGAAGCATCAAGAGTCAAGAGTAAAGAAGTAACAAATCTCTCATCTGTTTCATCTGGGCACTTTTGTATTCCCCCTCAGCCTGACTATATTCATTGGACGGGCTTTACGCCAAACACACCGCAGGTATACCCCAATACGGGAACTTCAAGCCCTCCATCATCCAAATCCTCCCAGCAAGACTTGTCTCATCAGACAGGTTGTATTATCTACGAAGTCTGTGCGAGTGATGAGATTCCGTCAGTTCTGAATAACAAAGAAGAAAATTGCTTGGCGCGAACAATCCAATGTTGGGAAAAGTTCAGCAGAGGCTTAACCTTAGCAGTGGATGATGTGGAAAAAACTTATGTTCTGCAAGAGTGTTTATTGAATTTTTTAAGAGAAGCTAGAGTCCGCGCAAAGCTAGCTTCTCCAATTGTGTATGAGGACAAACTTTGGGGACTGTTGATTGCTCATCAGTGCAATGCGCCACGCCAGTGGACTGAAAGTGAGAAAAATTTGCTCACTTCTGTAGCCGAACAACTTGCAATTGCGATTCACCAAACAGAGTTAATGCGATCGCTCACTCAAGAAAAACAAACCCTAGAACAACGCGTTGTTGAGCGCACAATGGCGTTACACGACGCCCTTGTTGCTGCTGAAGCCGCCAGCCGCCTGAAAAGTGAATTTCTGGCTACCGTTAGCCATGAGTTACTGACACCTTTAACTTATGTTATCGGCATGTCTTCCACTTTATTGCGTTGGTCTTTTGGCGAGTTGACTCAACGCCAAAGGGATTACCTACAAACTATCCACGATAGTGGAGAACATTTATTAGAAATGATCAATGACATCCTTGACCTCTCTCAAATTGAGGCGGGCAAGGCAGTTTTAGATATCACAGAATTTTCATTAACAAGCATAGCAGAATCTACAGTTAACGCGCTCAAAGAAAAAGCAAATACTCAGGGAGTCAAGCTCAAACTTGATCTGCAACTCAACACGCAGCGCGATCTGTTCACTGCTGACGTCAGGAGAGTGCAACAAATTTTGTGGAATCTGTTAACTAATGCGATCAAATTCACACCAGAAGATGGTGAGGTGATTTTACGTCTTTGGGTAGAAGACAAAACTGCCATATTTCAAGTAGAGGATACTGGCATAGGAATTCCAGAAGAACAGTTATCACTGCTGTTTGAGAAATTTCACCAACTTGATACACCTTACCGTCGTCGTTATGGAGGAACTGGATTAGGTTTGGCTCTAACGAAACAACTTATAGAACTTCACCGGGGGCGAATTGAAGTAGAATCTACTGTAGGTGTTGGCTCAATTTTTACCGTTTGGATACCAGCACAAGGTTCCAGTAGTGAGTGTTGAGTTTTGAGTGCAGGGAAGCAGAGGGGAGCATCCCAATGCGTGAAAGAGGACGAGTAGTGGGAGCATCTTGCTCCCAAATTTTAACCAAAGCGGGCTATAAGCCCGCACTACGAGACACCACAAATTTAAACATTTGGATGCTCCGGAAGCAGAGAAGGGGGACAGAAAAAAGGCTTATCTGAACTGTAGTAGAACATTAAGTTGGCATTTTGGCAACTCTGCCGATTTTGCCAGGAGTATCGTAGGTGTTAATACGTTCTTGCACAAAAAATGACACAGTACAAGGCTCAATCCCTCCTCTTAACGATTAGCTACTGGGTCTTGTACTCCACGACAGCATATGATGAGTAGTCATATTGTGTCGTGGTTTTCGTATCCTCTGGGTGATAGACTAGAGGATTTTTTTTGGAACCGTCAATATATTGACACTCTCCTGACTAGAAGTCAGGGGATTCTTGGTTCTTCCACAAATCTTGCCCCAACAGGACGTATCTAGCGCTTAGTAGAGGATTCATGTCCCCAATCGTAAATTCCGGTATGCCCTACCGTATTTTGTTTGATAACGATCAATTTTTGACGTTTTTTTTGGTTTTCGCAGGTTACTCAATCGTTAGATTGGTTTACGCAGCATTTCTACTTAGAGATGCTTTTTACGTTACCTACTTATTGTTAGGCAGGATACCACTTCAGGCTAAAGCCTGTCAAGCTGCCCTGAATGCCTGCTCTAAAGGAACAGGGTTTTCGAGCTAGCGTCCTTATAAAACTAGGACTTACGCACTTTACAAATAGGCGCTTTGTGTGGAACAGCCCCAGACATCAAATCTGTAAGCGATAGAAGTGCCATTTTTTCCCATATAATCCCCTAAGTGAATAAGTTGATGAGTCTGACACCTATAAAAAAGAAGATATTGTTGGTTAGCTCTTAATCGCAAACTTCCGTTCAGTAAACAGGTATAACTTAACGCACATAATCAGACTTTCGTCAATGCGTAAGTCCTAAAAACATTCATAAAGTAAAAACAATTACTTAATATTTATTCACATAATGCCGAAAAAAATCACTTTTGGGTTCCTGCTGCTATTCTTGGGAACCCAAGTAGGTATCACCACTAAACCTGTGTCAGCACAACAAACACAAGTTGTACCAACAGTTGTACCCACAGAAGCTACCACAAAATCAATTTGCCCTGCCCAACTGGGAGGATCTATAGATGCTGTGATTAATCGTCCTGTATTCAATCGGGCGCGTTGGGGCATATTAGTACAACCTCTGTCTTCTACCCAAACTCTTTACAGTCGGGATGCCCAAAAATACTTTACCCCGGCTTCCACGACGAAACTCCTGACAACAGCTGCTGCACTACAGCAATTAGGGACAAACTTTCGCATTCGCACTTCTGTGTATGGCGGTGGTAACGGGGTTTTATATGTTGTGGGTAGAGGAGATCCCAGTTTCACTGATGCACAATTAGCAGTTTTGGCAAAGCAGTTGAAACAAAGGGGGATTGGGAGAGTCAATCAGTTGATTGCTGATGATACTTATATTCGAGGAGATATTGTTCACCCCTCTTGGCAATGGGAAGATATACAGTCAGATTATGGCGCACCTATTAATAGCCTAATTTTAAATCAAAATGTTTTTCATATAAGACTTCTGCCGCAAAGTGTGGGACAACCTCTCAAAGTTATCTGGAATGATATTAGTGAGGCTGCACAATGGCAAGTTATTAATCAGTCGGTAACAACAGCAGAAAACCAACCAACTTCTATCAATGTGACTCGCGACTTGAAAGGAAAAATTTTGCGAATTCAAGGACAGTTGGCGCTCAATTCTAAACCGGAGTTAGTCAGTTTACCTGTTGTTTCTCCGGCGGAATATTTCTCACGTCGTTTTCGTAGTACTTTGATAGCAGAGAAAATTCCTGTTCTACAGACGTTTGTATCATCAACTAATGGCAAGAATGAAGAGGAATTAGCGAATGTGGAATCTCCTCCACTTTCAGAACTTGTCGCGCAAACAAATATTAACAGTAATAATCTTTTTGCTGAGTCGTTGTTGAGGGCATTAGGTTTTCAAAAACCACCTACAGAGAATCAAACTTCTGCTGATGCTGGTTTGGAAGTCATGAAAGCAACACTAACTCAAATGGGAGTCGATTCAACAGGCTACTCTTTAGTAGATGGTTCGGGGTTATCTCGTAAAGACTTAGTGAGTCCAGAGGCTTTGGTACAAACTTTGCAGGCGATGGCAAAATCACCAGCAGCGTTGGTATATCGAGCATCTTTACCTGTCGCAGGTAGAAGCGGGACTCTAAAAAGTCGCTTTCAAAACACACCTGCTGAAGGTATTGTTCAAGCAAAAACTGGTACGATGGGCGGTGTTGTTTCTTTGGCAGGATATATTAATGTGCCAAAGTACGAGCCAGTTGTTTTCAGTATTATGGTAAATCAAAGCGAACAGCCTGCAAGAGTTGTGCGGCAAGCTATTGATGAAATTGTAGTATTGTTAGCTCAATTGCAAAA
Source organism: Brasilonema bromeliae SPC951 (assembly GCF_012912135.1). GTDB lineage: Bacteria > Cyanobacteriota > Cyanobacteriia > Cyanobacteriales > Nostocaceae > Brasilonema > Brasilonema bromeliae. Next base: position 12,967 of record NZ_QMEB01000005.1, read on the forward strand.
TTGTTAAATATCATTTAGGGAACAGGGAACAGGGAACAGGGAACAGGAAAATGTCCTAACAATGGTGGCGACAGCTATAAAAAACGAGGAACCTCACCCCCTGCCCCTCTCCTTAGTAAGGAGAGGGGTGCCCGGAGGGCGGGGTGAGGTTTTTAAATTACTCGATGACATCGCCAAAGCGATCGCGATACTTTTTCAACACATCCTCTAGGTTTTGTGATCGCTGACGTTCTTTTTCTAATTCCTGTTGTGCTTGTTCAGCGCGTTGCTTTTCCTGTTCTAGCTGCTCGTTAACTTCAGCATAAGAGAAAAACTTGCTACCATCGGGACGATAGATTTGCAACTCTTCGCCGGATGAGTCAAACCGGATACCCAAGCGGGGACTTACCCAGTTTGCTATTTCTCCAATCACATCTAGTCCATCCTCTGCTTTCAACCAGCCTCTCAAAATATTCTTGTCTGGATCGTAGATGTAATATTCCTGAACTCCGTAGCGATCGTAAAATAAAAGCTTTTTGTCCATCTCAGTAGAACTGTTACTGGGAGAGAGAATTTCAAAGACGACTTGCGGCGGAATGTTGTCTTCTTCCCATTGTTTATATGAAGTGCGATCGCCCTTTGTTCTGCCAAGCACTACCATCACGTCTGGTGCTGTGACAATCGTATTTCGACCTTTTAGTGGATACCATAACAAGTCCCCAGCCACAAAGACATTTGGATCATCAGCGTACAGCCAATCAAGATTTTGCTGAATCTGCACAATCCAACGGAACTGCTTGGTATTATCTGCCATTGGCTTGCCGTCGCTTTCTGGGTAAATAATTTCTGATGGAGTTGTTGCCAGGGGTTGAGAAACCATAACCAAGCTTATGACTCTGGATGCTTCAAAGTTAGCACAATATGGCATTAGTAATGTTTCCATCCCCGTTAGGGGCGATGTAAGTGGAAAGTCTACTGTAACGTCTACCAATTCTGAATATTGGGCTTGTTTCCATCCCCGTTAGGGGCGATGTAAGTGGAAAGGCTTGAAAATAATACTTCATTGTTTTGAAGTACCAGAGTTTCCATCCCCGTTAGGGGCGATGTAAGTGGAAAGAGTTCACTTCTGGAAGCCTTACTGGGAGAGGGTTTTAGATACCCCAATCGACGTACTCCTAAAAAGGAATTAAACTTTCTGCACAATAAATACTTTTTAGCGTCTGAAAAGCTTACTGGGTAAGCAATCGACGCATCTCAACGAAGTTACGCGGTTTTCAAGGATCGGAGGAGATGCGTCGATGAAGTTCAACACACTCTTCTAAAAATAAAATATATCACTTATGGTTGTCAAGTTTTTTACATAATAGGCGGTTTTGTTTCAAGATTTTTCAATCAAGTGCACAGGGCCATACAAGTTGCTTAGAGGCACAGAAATATCAGCTGTTGAATCGGATCACGTTGAGGAGGATTGTGTTGGCGATCGCCATAATAAGTAGGTCAACATAAAAAAACATAAAATACGATTCTTGCGATTGCTGAGTCCCAAGGGGACACGCTGCGCGAACGCTCCACTGCGTTTTGCTCGCAATGACATTTCACGTTTAATTAGGTTGAGCTACTTAACTATCTTTTTAAGAATCCCTTCAAAGAGTGCAAACTATAATTCAAGACTTTACCCGTATTAAACAATTGATATCCAGCGAATAAGAAAGCAGATGATGCCAGGATAGCGAAAAGATTGACGGATGCAAAAAAATTGCCTGTGAACAGCATGATTGCAACTCCCAACCCGATCAAAATCCATCCTATTTTACGATTTAGATGGCGTCGGCTTAAAACGATAACTCCTGCAAGACATAACAATATACTAGGGAGACCTATAAAAAAACCAATTCGAGTGTTTGTAGATATAATCAAAATTCCTAAAACCATCAGCACTAAGCCGACAAGTTTACTAGGACGATCCACTTGATATTGTTTATTGTTTCCAATCATCTCAGGCTGTACAATCTGAGCCTGAAGAACTGTGGGTTGACGAGTCAGTCTGGAATAAGAAGTCGAAGCAAAATTTTGTTTTTGTTGAAAAATGAAAGTTATCTTTTCTTGTTGACCTAGGTCTATCTTATCTCCTAAATTAAGAGGATAGCGCTTTTTTGGCTCTAGTTTGACACTATTAAGAAATGTGCCGTTGGAGCTTCCCGTATCAATAATATAATAAATGTTTTCTTCTACCTGAATTTCTGCATGAAGCCGAGAAACAACATCGGCATTTGGCAAAGCTAAAACATTGATGTCCGGTGCAATTTCCTCGTTTGGCTTACCAATCCGAAAAATCGGAAGATTTGGTGGCAATTCAAAGGAGGTGTTACTTTGGAGATGAAAAAGCTCTAAATTTTGTCCTGTTGTGTGTGATGTGCTGAGGTTTGGCATAACCTGCTTTTAAGGAGCAATGTTTTGATTTATCTAAAATATCTTTCTTGTCTGACAACAAAGATGCTTCGGTGATCATCTTAAACTTGATTGTCTTAATTTTAATACTTACAGATTCAAAAAATATTTGCCACAGATAACCCCTCCCCTTGCTAAGGCTACGGTGTACACACATCTCACTTAAAACCTCACCCTCGCTTTTAGCTTCGCTAAAATCTTTCCCTCTCCGAACTCGCGGAGAGGGATGCCCGATAGGGCAGGGTGAGGTGAAAAGCGCGGGTGCGTCTGGTACACTGGCTTTTCACCTCACCCTCGCTTTTAGCTACGCCAAAATCTTTCCCTCTCCTTCATAAGGAGAGGGATGCCCGGTAGGGCAGGGTGAGGTTGGGAACGCGGGTGCGTCTCGTAATACAAAAAATCTCTATTTCAAAACCAACCATCAAGCAGGTACTTGAATACTCTGACTACCCGCAAGTCCAAAGGCTGTATGAATGACTTGCAACGCCTTCACGCCTTCTTCTTGCGCGACAACACAGCTAATCTTAATTTCCGAAGTCGTAATCATTTGGATATTAATTTGGTGCTGTGATAGGGCTTCAAACATTGTAGCCGCGATGCCTGGTTGTCCGACCATGCCTGCTCCTACAATACTGACTTTGGCAATATCATTATCCAGCACGACTTCACCCCATCCATATTCTGCTGCTGATTGTTGGAGCATTTTTTGTGCTACTTGTGCATCTATTCTGGCAGTAGTGAAGGCTATATCTCGTGTCGGAACTCCATTCATCATATGACAGCGTTGGGACTGAATAATCATGTCTACGCTGATATTGTGTTCTGCCAACAATCCAAATATCTTCGCCGCTGTTCCTGGACGATCCTGTACTTGACGAATAGCTAGACGCGCTTGCTTCATATCCAGGGCGACACCTCTGACGGGAGGATGATCAGATGAGGGAGAGGAGAATTTTGAATTGATTTGTTGGGTTGTTTGTTTGTCTTCTTCAATTTCAAAGGCGGCGCGAAGAAAAGCAACAGCGCGATCGCAATCTGCATTATCAATTACGCAACTCACTTTCACTTCACTTGTAGAAATCATCTGGATATTAACACCAGCTTCTGCAAGAGTCGCGAACATCTTCGCTGCCACACCAGGACGCCCAATCATCCCCGCACCTGCAATACTAACTTTAGCAATATTGGGCAGTACCATCACTTCCGCTTCTCCATTTTCTGTTGCCTTTTGAGAACGCAGAACAGGGGCGATCGCTTGTGCTACGGCTTCTGCCTTTTTTAATATTGGTGCCATCACGGTAAAGGCAATGTCATTCGTATTACCTTCGTGAATTGATTGAATGATCAAATCCACATCCACATTCTGACGTGCTATCTCCCCAAATAACCGCGCTGCTACGCCTGGTTTATCTGGAACACGCAACATTGACACTTTCGCTTGATTGGTATCAAATTCAATATCATCAACTGAACGAGCAATTTCCAAATTCACAAGTGCTCGCGGACGTGGCGCTGGTGAAATCACCCAAGTTCCAGGTTCATCTGTCCAACTAGAGCGTACCACTAAAGGAACGCCATAGTTCCGGGCAATTTCCACTGCACGAGGATGCAAGACTTTTGCCCCCAAGCTTGCGAGTTCCAGCATTTCATTGCAGGTGATTTCATCTATCAGTTGTGCTTCTGGAACCAAACGGGGGTCTGTTGTTAAAATCCCTGGTACGTCAGTATAAATTTCACAAAAATCTGCGTGCAATGCAGCTGCCAAAGCCACCGCTGAGGTATCTGAACCGCCACGTCCCAATGTTGTAATTTCCAATTCCTCTGTTCTGGTAATCCCCTGAAACCCTGCTACAACAACAACTTTGTTTTGATTAAGATGTCGCTTGACGCGTTCTGTTTCAATATGTAAAATCCGCGCTCGCGTATGGTCTGCTTCAGTAACAATTCCTACTTGCGCTCCTGTCAAAGAAATAGCTGGATGTCCCAGTTCTTGCAAAGCCATACTCACTAAAGCAATGGATATCTGCTCACCTGTGGACAGCAACATATCCATTTCCCGGCTGTTGGGATTTTGTGAGATTTCGTATGCTAGCTTAACGAGTCCATCTGTGGTTTTCCCCATCGCCGAAAGTACGACAACAAGAGAGTGTCCTGCTTTTACAGTTTTGCACACGCGCTGTGCAACAGCTTGAATACGCTCTACTGAACCGACAGATGTACCACCATATTTCTGAACTATGAGCGCCATAAGTTTTATGTAGTCAATTGTCCCTAGGAATTCTATCTGTTAATTATATTTCTAGTATTGTGTTTAATTTCATAGAATCCCAGTAAACTTGTTGCTATTAGCAAAGCCAATAAGTCGTAAATTGCTCTGTAAGCTAGCGTTGCACCCAAAACGACTACAGGAGAAAGTTTCGCAGACAGAAAATGCAAAATCACAATCTCAAACACTCCTAACCCAGCAGGGACATTACTTACTACACCTGCAAACATAGCGAGTGAGTAGGTTCTCAACACATCCAGAAAAGATACACTATTCATAGGAAGCAGCAAATAAAGAACTGCTGCAGCTATCATCCAGTCAATGCTAGAAATGACGACTTGAGCAAAAGCTATCTTGAAAGAAGGAAAACGAAACTCTTTGCGACGAATGACTAACGGTGTTTTAATAAAAATACTTCCTAATAAATAACAAATAACTATTAATAGGAAAATAACACCCAGAGGACGTGTGTCTGTAAAAAATAAATGTATTTGGGTAGGGATTTCCAAGGGGTTGAAGATAAATATTACCCCAGATGCGGCAAAAACTCCTAACCAAAAAGTGAAATTGGCAAAAGCAATAACTTGGGCGATCGCCAGTGGTGATACTCCCCAATTGGAATAATAACGATAACGGATAGCACTGCCAGTTACCAAAGCAAAACCGATGGTGTTGCCGAGTACAGAGCTAATAAACCCAGTGAAAGCAATTTTTCGCAGAGCCAGAAAACGACCAATATAGCTAAAGCCAAGAGCATCATACGACACCATCACTAGATAGCCTATATTTGACAATAAAATTGACAAACTTAAGTACCTTTTAGGAATCTTTCCTAAAGAGTTCAACACATCTTGGTAACGATACTCACGTAGTTCGTGGCTAATTGCCCATAAAGAAAGTACCAAAAGCAGCAAGCCAAACAACGAACTGAAGTTGAGTCGGAGTTTTTGAAGCATAGTACAACCAGGGAAGGGGGGAGACTACAGACGTGGAGAGACCAGAAGCAGAAAACGACTAATGACTCGACATTCGCAAAAGTTTCATTATGTTGACATAAAATTGACACATCACTAGCGTAAGCTTTTGACTATAGGATTCAGACAATAAACGAAGTTAATTTATTGTCACTAAATTATTGGCTCTATAGAAATCCCGTTTGATTTGGTGAGACCAGTGCTTGATGAGAGTTTCCCGACAGAGGCATCTGGCGTTAGCGCAGCGGAACCGGAGGTTCTCCCCGAAGGGTAAAATTACTTAGCGTAGGGAGGGAACGCTTAACAGGGAACGCTTAACAGTGAACAATTGATCACTGGTAACTGGTAACTGGTAACTGATAAAGGTGTACCTAGTTTCACAAAAATCTGCACAGGAGTTTTATAGTTGACCATTAACTAATGACTAATGACTAATAACCAATGACTAATGACTCTTTTCAAGATGCCTTAGCTGGTTCAACAATTCATCTGCGACGGGGGATAAATTTACAAGTTTGTCACAATTCGGGGAGAACTCCAGCTATAGTTTTTCTGCACGGAGGAACGGGAAACCGCTTTAACTTTCGTTCTCAGTATGAGTTTGCTCAAAGTCAAGGTTGGGAAGTTCTGGTGTATGATTTGGCAGGACACGGACAGTCGAGTCCCTATCCTCGCTACTCCATCGGGCGACATCGTCGGGATTTACAGCGACTGTTGTACAAATTGGGGATTTCCTCACCAGTGCTGTGTTGTCATAGCTACGGAGTTCCTATTGGTTTAGAGTTTGCCCAGCACAATTGTGTGAGTGGTTTTATTGCGATCGCCGGCGGAACTCATAACTTAGCACCTTGGTGGGAAATTCCGCTGATGAAGTTTATGGCTTGGGGCGGCAGATATTTATACTCTTTACCTGGCGTACAAGCAATCTCAAACTTTTTCTCGACTTCTTACCGACACAGCGTCATAGAACGGTTTTTTGCCGAATGTCCAACACCCACAGATTTTCAATCCTACAAAGCCCTAGAAATCTTTTGGGGTTATGACTTCTTTGCGCGTCACCCTTTGCCGCAGAATTTGCATATCCCTGCTTTGATTATAACCGGGGGTCTTGACCCCATGTTTACACACCAAATGGGGAACGATTTAGCAAGACATTTCGTCAACGGTACTCATTTACATTTTGCTAATGCAGGACATTTAGTTATGGCGGAGTCTCCAGAGTTAATCAACAGTGCTATATTGAAATATCTTATTGGGATTAATACACAAATACCTTCGTCTTCACAGACTTCAGCTCTATAAATTTTGTCATTTTTTACAGCTTTGATTCAATTGCTATCAATCAATATTCTTGATGAATTGCTTCAAATATAAAATTGTGCTGCTGCTTTCGGTGTTGACTTTCTGTAGCTGCGCTAACATAAAATCTGCACAAGCACAAGTACAGATGCGTCCGCCAACTCTAACTTCTGTGTTACCGCCACAACCAAGTGCTAGCGATTTAGCTACCCTACTAACATATAAAACCGAAACTTACGATAGCAAAGTTATGGGAGGAAGTCGCATTTACTGCGTTGTTTTACCTCCTGGCTATGATCAAAACCAAAATCAACACTATCCAGTTATCTTTCTCCTCCACGGTGGAAACGGAAATGCTGACCATTGGTTTGCCAAAGGAGATGCTTTGACAGTTCTCCAACAGCTTTATGCAACAGGCAAGTTGCCACCCAGTATTATTATCACACCAGATGGTAATGACAAACGTGGTTCTAGCCGCTACTGGGATCCCGATTATATTGATGGCCCCAATGGCAAAGTTTCCACAGCCATTGGGGATGAACTGGTGAAAGTTGTGCAAAACCGCTACCGTACACTCACCAGTCCTGATTTTTGGGCAATGGGAGGATTATCTTCTGGAGGTTGGGGTGCAATGAATGTGGGATTGCATAATTTAAATAATTTTTCTATCTTATTTAGTCATAGCGGTTACTTTCAAGACAAGAGTGGACCGCAAAATAGCCCAATCACCTATATCAAGACCATTTCACCTCAAGCTAAAAAACGCTTAAGGATATACCTGGATGCAGGTATAGAAGATACTGAAGTCGGACTTGACGAATCCAAAAAATTTAATCAAATACTCAGTACAGAAAAAATTTATAATATATTTCATGCGTTTCCCGGTGGTCACACTTGGAACTACTGGCACGAACATCTGGCAGATTCGCTAACATTTGTCGGAAGACAATTTAAAATATCGGCGATTATACATGCTAGTGATAATTTGGGTTTTAAAAAGCCATGAAATTATCTAAAGTCCTAATTGGCGTTGCAGGTGCAATTGCAATCCTGACTGCTGCAGGCTACTGGTATGTCTTTATCTTAGGTGCGCCGCAGCTAGATTCAGACCCGCCTCAACAACAGATCACTACTGGGTTGAAGTTTCAACTAGAAACTTTTAACAGTCAAGCAATGGGCACACAACGGCAATATGGTGTTATTTTGCCCCCAGATTATCACAAGAATCTTTTAAAACGCTATCCTGTCATATTTTTATTACATGGCGGTCATGATGATGCCCGTGCTTATGTTGATAAATATAGAGTCTTAAAAGTACTACATGAACTTTATAGAGATCACAAACTACCGCCTTCGATTGTAATTACACCAGATGGAAATGATCAGCGAGGTTCGAGTCCCATTATCGACCCTGATTATTATGATGGTCCTAATGGTAAAGTAGGAACGTTGATCGGTTCGGAGTTAGTACAAGTAGTCAAGTCACGCTACCGTACATTAGAAAATCCAAAGTTTTGGGCGTTGGGAGGTCTATCTTCTGGAGGATGGGGCGCGTTTAATATTGGATTACGCTATTTGAAAAACTTCAATATTCTGTTCAGCCATAGCGGCTATTTTACCGATAACAGTGGTCCACAAAATAGCCCCCAACAAATTGTCCAACAATTACCAGTTCAGGATAGGCAGCAACTACGCGTATATCTTGATGCTGGAGAAAGTGACTCCAATTTACTTGCTTCTACCCGAAAATTCCATGAAACCTTAGACAAATTAGGTATAGAAAATGTGTTTTATGCCTTCCCTGGAGGACATGGTTTGTCAGGTCCAGATGTTGGCTGGAATTACTTTCACAAGCATCTCAAAGATTCGCTATCTTATGTGGGAAAACAGTTTAAAGAATAACTCAGAAACGCCACTTGCTACAACGGGGGGAACCCCAACGCCAGATGCCTCTGTCGGGAAACCCTCATCAAGCACTGGCTCCGCAACGCAGTGGCTCCTCAGAACTCAGAACTCAGAATCTATTAGTGGGGATCACCAATTCCCCACTAATAAAAGACCACGCCTCCGCTTCAATTTTGGTGTTCTTGACTTGACCAACTCTACTTCGCACACAGCTGTACAGAATTCCTTGTTGATTCTTCCTACAAGTTCCATCGACATATTGCTGTTGGCGCAGCGTGTCCGCAGGATATATTCTGACAACTGTGTTCTGTGTTCTTTCTTGTTAAAAATTCACTCAAAATTAAGTGACCAATGACTCTTGATTTCAGAACTCGGATTGGGCTTTGGAGTGCAGCTTTCCTCACAGGTTTAGTCGGAGTGGTAAACTTGGTATCAGCCGTGACGCCTAACCTGCATGAACGAAATCACTGGTTGAAGCACTTTTTACCCTTTGATATTCGCGCTAGCGGTCATTTATTTGCAGCACTGACTGGGTTTGTTTTGCTAACACTTGCAACGAATTTGTTGCGTCGAAAACGAATTGCTTGGTTACTCACGATTGGATTATTAATTATTTCTATCTTCAGCCACTTGATTAAGGGACTGGACTATGAAGAGAGTTTCTTGTCTGGTGTTTTGCTGATGCAATTACTCTTGATGCGCCATGTTTTTACAGCAAAATCAGACCGTCCTTCTGTTGCACAGGGAGTACGGGTGTTAATTGCAGCTTTGCTGTTTAGCTTGGCATATGGAACAATTGGGTTTTACTTGTTAGATGGCAAATTTACGGAAAATTTCAGTTGGAGTGATGCCATAGCCCAAACTTTTGCTATGTTCTTCACAGATAATAATGACGGACTGAAACCAAAAAGCCGATTTGGAGATTTTTTTGCTAATTCTATTTATATTATTGCAGCAAGTACGATCGCTTATGCGCTGTTCATGCTATTAAGACCAGTTTTTCTACGTGAACCCACCACTGTTAGAGAACGTCAGCAAGCAAGAGATATTGTAGAAAAGTATGGATGCTCTTCGTTAGCAGCATTTACATTGTTAAGTGATAAAAGTTACTTTTTTAGTCCTTCTGGTCGTAGTGTGATTGCTTATGTGCCTAAGGGACGGGGTGCGATCGCCCTAGGTGATCCCATTGGACCATTTGAAGATCGTAAAGAAGTGATTGTGAGTTTCCAGCTATTTTGCCAACGTAACGACTGGTATCCAGCATTTTACCAAACTTTACCCAATGACATTAGCCTCTACAAGTCGCTGGGATTTCAGGTACTCAAGATTGGTGAAGAAGGAATAGTTGATCTGCAAACTTTCACCTTACAAGGAAAAGCAGGTAAAAACCTCAGAACAGCAATCAATCGCATGACTAAGCTGGGGTATGAAGTGAAATTTTACGAACCACCGATTGCTGATGAATTGTTGCATCAACTCAAAACTGTTAGTGACGAATGGCTGCAATTGGTGCAAGGTTCCGAAAAAAAGTTTTCTCTAGGTTGGTTTGACGAAACTTATTTGCGAGAGTGTGAAATCGTAACGGTGCAGTCTTCCCACGGTGAGATTATTGCTTTTACCAACATTGTATTAGAGTACCAACTCAACGAAGTGACTAACGACATGATGCGACACCGAAAGTCGATTGAAAATGGAACAATGGACTTTTTGTTTCTTTCTATGTTCCAGCACTACAAGGACCGAAGTTACGATAGTTTTAATATTGGTCTTTCTGCCCTTTCTGGAGTGGGTAAAACTCAAGAGTCGGGTCGTTTGGAGAAAGTTTTGCACTATCTTTACAAGCATTTGGAGCGATTTTACAACTTCCAAGGCTTGCACGCATACAAAGACAAATTTCACCCTCGTTGGGAATCACGTTATCTGGTTTTCCCCAGTTTAACCGCTTTACCCGACGTTGTTGTTGCATTGGTTCGTGCTGATTCAGGCGATCGGCTTTTAGATTATTTTAAAGGGTGAAGATGTGAGTTGTGTGTTAAGAAAAACTCAGTTATCAGAACGTAGAACTCAGCTTGGACATCCCACCCCAAATCAATTCAGAAACGAATGTAATTGCTCCAACTGGTGATGCTACAGTTGCAAATATTGAGAAGAGTACTCCTACAATAAAAGTACTCTGACAATTTTTGAGTGAATTGAAGACTGTTCTGGTTGTCATAAGTTTTATCAAGCTTACTCCAAAAAAGCCGCGCTTTTTATTAGGACTTACGCAAAAACTCTTTTAAACCCTATTAACTTCGTGTTCTTTGTGTCCTTTGCGGTTTATTTTTTCATTATTTTGCGTAAGTCCTGTTTATATCAACAAGATATTGCTACATACAGCGCGGCTAGTATTAAAATCATCCAGTACTAGGAGTAGAGCAATGATAAACTTTTCGTGAAGCTCTCCTAAAATTAGATAAAAGATCATTAGTAGTGAGCAGCTCTACTGCTAAGAATCTAAATCTAGAGCTTGTATCCCTTGGCGTTCTACAAAAGTTAGCATACTTCCTAACTGTAACCAAATCAGCAAGGCAGTTATAAAAGCAACTGGTATACCAACTCCATAGGCAATTAAGGGCGGAAAGCCAAATATTTCAAAACCGCAACAGAGAAATACACAAAGACCAACAGTAATTCCTATAAATGGTACAGATAACTGTTTAACGGGTAGACGAGACCCAGAAGTTTCTGCACCCTCATCTTGCCATTTCTGGACAATGACTTTCAGCGTTCCCCATAACGCGATATCTGAAATTAATGCTGCAAACAATCCAAAAACGAATAGAAAATAGGGTGGATGTTCAGGAATGTAGTACATGAAAACTCCTGTGGATATTGAGTACGGAAATATAGCAGTTGCCAGTTATCAGTTACCAGTTACCAGTTACCAGTTATCAGTTACCAGTTACCAGTTACCAGTTACCAGTTACCAGTTTTCACTGTTCCCTGTTCCCTAGTTCCCTGCTATATGAGTTTTTCATTATGAATATTAATATTTTTTCATAATTTGTAACTCAAAATTCATCATTCTTTTAGCGCTTTCGGTAGAATAGCTGCTACTCCCTCTCTGGAAAATTCGGTCAAAACTCCAATCGCTACGTTGAATAAGCGAGTTGGTTTTAAGTCATCTTTGACTAAATTCCACAAGCGTTGGACTTCTTCTGTATGAAGACGATCATCTTCAGTCAAAGCAAGCGCTAACTGTCGTCGGAGAAACTTGCTTTCATCAGAAAGTAGATATTGCAATCCCAATTGAGCTGTAGGTAATACGTCAAAGTTAGTATCACTGCGGGCGATCGCAATCAAATTCTCCAATCGAGACCACTGGAATCGACCATCTTTAAAAAGCAGATTCAGCAAACGTCGCCGCAGTTGTGGAGATTCTCCCGTCAGCAAGCGTCTTGCAACGTAGGGGTATGCGACTTCAAGAATTTTGAAATTTTGGTTGAGGCTGAGGGCAATTCCTTCCTGTGTTACCAGAGAACGAATAATCAAAGCAAACTTAGCAGGAACTCGGAAAGGATATTCATACATCAATTCTGAGAACTGATCAGTGATGGTTTTGAAGTTAAAATTCCCAACGTTTTTACCGATCGCATCTCCCAGAACTGCTTCTAGTGCTGGTACTATTGGGTGAATATCCGTGTCTGAACTCAGAAAACCTAGCTTGACAAAGTCTTTGGCTAATTCGTTGTACTCTTTATTAACCAGATGTACTAGTGCATCTACCAGACTTTCTTTTGTGGTTTCATTTAACTGATCCATCATCCCGAAGTCTATATAAGCCATACGACCATCAGGCATGGCAAATAAATTACCTGGATGTGGATCAGCATGGAAGAACCCATGTTCTAGGAGTTGTTGCAAACCAGAGGTTACGCCAATTTGGATAATTAACTCTGGATCTAAACCTGCTTCGCGGATTTTGTTTGTTTCGGTGAGTTTGAAGCCGTTAATCCACTCTAGGGTTAAAACATGGGTGTTGGTGTAACGCCAATATATAGCTGGTATTTTGACTTGGAGATCATCGCGGAAGTTATTTGCAAATTTCTCGGCATTGCGGGCTTCGTTGATGTAATCTATCTCCTCAAATAACTTGGTACCAAACTCGTCTACAATCATCGTCAGATCATGACCGAGGTTTAAGGGTAACCAAGGGGCTAACCAACCAGCCGCCCATCGCATCAGATAAAGGTCAAGTGTAAGAATTGGGCGTAAGTTGGGGCGCTGTACTTTCACCGCCACTTCTTCGCCGTTCATCAAACGACCGCGATAAACTTGACCCAAACTAGCTGCAGCGACGGGAGATGACGATAACGAGCTAAAAATTTCGCTAATTGGACGTTCTAGTTCGGTTTCAATAATTTTGTAGGCGAGTGCACTATCAAAAGCTGGCAATTGGTCTTGCAGCTTGATGAGTTCGTCCAGATAATCTTTACGTATCAAGTCTGGTCGTGTTGACAAAGCTTGACCAACTTTAATGAAGGTGGGACCAAGGCGAGTGAGCAACTGTCGCAATTGAGTTGCTCGTTTGAACTTGTTTTGTTCCTCTTGATTTTGCCATTGGTCCGACTTGAGACTAAGAATAAAGACGGCAAAAAACCAAATAATCTTTATTGCCCGCATCCAAGCGAGCCAAGGACGGTAGCGGTAGTAGCGGGCGATCGCCATTGGATCGTAGCGTCGATGATTTTGTTGTGTAAGGGTCTGCCAGTTCACTCCCTTATCTTCCTCATAAACTGAAAAAGGTTTTACTTTACTAAAGCCAAACAAGGATACGCAAGTCGCCATACAAATGCTTTGTAGGCATTTCCTTTGTTGTTCCTTGTCCTGATCGCTAATCTTTACTTAACGTTACTTTTTATCTTTTATTTTATATTAATACATAAAAGTATATATACTTATATGAGCGGAGCGACAAACTAGTAAATTCAAGTAAAAAACATAAAATTATGTGTAATTTGTTATTTATTAATTTAAGTATATAAAATTCTATAATCACCGAACTTGAGGCTGATTTAAAAAGATTATTGTCTTTCTCCGGAGAACTATTATTTGTCTTGATAAGTATAATATAAGACTTTATAAATTTTTGCGAGAGTGATGATGCCGTCTATCCCAAACAAAGAAAAGAGTAAACGACTTCCAAATCAAAACTTTATATTCTTGTAAGTTTTTCTTTAAAAAAAGATAAGTTTGCAAAAATGTGAACGACTTTATGTACGATATTACGGGCATAATTGGCAAGCACATTATCTGATGAACCATGCCAAGAATTAGCATTATTACGGGAAATAATTGAGGAGTGGCTTTTTCATGAGCATTACTCAACCTTTGACAAGGCGTAAGCGGATGTCTTACACAGTTGCATTTGTCGCTAGTGTCATTATTGCTCTACTTATTAGCTGTTTTGCAACCCCTAGTCCTGGCCAAACCTCTACACGTGACAAATTTCTTTGGCCATTTGCATCCTCATCACCTTGGAATATGGCAATTGGGTCGAGTGCTTATTATATCCCCGCAAACATTGGAAAAGCGGGCTATGCTGCAGCAGATAAAGAATATTTCTTCCAACTCAACAATAGTGACCCGTGGCGTCCAGTTTATAGTCCTGGTGCTTGGGGTGAAGGACGCTGTACAGGCACCACATCTATGGGCACCTGGCTGCCAATTCCAAATGACCTGATCATTCCAGATGCCACGAGCAACCCATATAGCACCCCCAACAATGCATCAGCCTTTCTGATGCCAGATGGGAAAACCTTAATACAGCTTGAACCTCTTGCTCGCTGTAAAACAGGAGGCGACATCTACGGTTGGCGTTATCCAAATGTTGATATTTACGGGGATGGAATCGGCGGAGCACATTTTGGTTCTGGTCTTTCGTCGATTGGTGGGTCTATTCGCAAAGGTGAACTAACCAGCGATCAACCAATTCGTCACGCTTTAAAAGTTGTCATTTGGGGGGAAAAATACCTCTACTACTCTACGTCTAATCCTGGGTATCGCTGGCCTGCAGATAGAGCAGATGCCAATGCAGCCAACCAATACCACGGTAAAAACCCCTCTTTGGTACAGGGGACACTACTAGCAATTCCTCCCAACGTAACAGAAGCAAATCTCGACTTGCAAACACCTGCTGTTAAAAAGTTATTTCATGCCTTGCAAGATTATGGTGCCTACGTGGTTGACGACGCAGGCTGGGATGCTCACTACTTTGCAGTAGAGGACGGAGTTACAGAAGAGTTTCGCAACACCTTTGGTTACGATTTTGAGGGATCTAATGGTTCATTTTATGAAGACTTTATGAAGCTATTCCAAGCGCTTTACATTGTTGATAACAATAGCTCAAATAGCGTCGGTGGTGGTGGAACTCCCCGTGTAGCTCTTGCTCCACCGATTGGGAACTGATACGGAAATAAATCCAACACTTAAAAACTCGGTTTCATAATGAAGCCGAGTTTTATCGCTTCTCATAGCACATAACATAATATACCATTTACTGACATTCGTTACATTAATCTCTAATTTGCGACAGCCTCGTTATAAATTATTAATATCCACAAACAACTGACTTACTCAGGCTTGGTTTCAAAAGCAAAAGTTTAAAAAGGTTAAAAGATGTTGAGTTCTTCAGAAACACCTATTGTCGCCACTATTGTGCTAGTCGCTTTCGGAATTTTAGGTTGGGGCTTTTATCGCGCCAGATCTTATGGCAAGCTGGGAATCCTAGCCTGGTTACAGTCGGTGGTATTGATGACTCCTTGGTTGCTGTTTTTTGGTTTGTTTGCAGCTGGGATTTACATCAATATAGTAGGCGTATTGTTCTTGTTGGTCGTATCCACCGGAGTGTACATCTTTTTAGGAAGACAGTTACGAGCAGGGGGACAGGATGCAATACTTAGGCAACGGGCAACTCAAAGGCTAGAAGCTGATGCCCTTGAGCAAGCTAGCCCCACAAATAATTCCAATCTTCCGGAAGGAAATGCACAGTTAAAACCTGAAGTCTTAGCGATTCCTGAAGAAGACTTGAACATGATTAAAGGTATTTTCGGCCTTGATACCTTTTTTAGCACAGAAACTATTGCTTACCAGGAAGGAGCTATTTTTAAAGGAAATCTGCGAGGAGATCCAGAAGAGGTTCATAACCGTCTGTCTGCGAGTTTACAAGAACGTTTAGGTGATAAATATAGCCTATTTTTAGTGGAAAATACAGATGGTAAACCTGTCCTCATTGTGCTTCCCAGTCGCAATGACCCCCGT
The DNA here is from genome assembly GCF_012912135.1 of Brasilonema bromeliae SPC951. Taxonomy (GTDB): domain Bacteria; phylum Cyanobacteriota; class Cyanobacteriia; order Cyanobacteriales; family Nostocaceae; genus Brasilonema; species Brasilonema bromeliae. Next base: position 29,140 of record NZ_QMEB01000005.1, read on the forward strand.
CCGATGACATTACCGCAGAAAGTTTTTGCTGTTGTCTTGCTCGTGGGAACAATTGCTACAAGCTTGGAAACTGCGGGGTTACTCCTGAATTTTGATTTCTTTGCCAACCCAGAACGCTTCCGAGAAGTTCTACCCATCGGTGCTGGTATCTTAACAGTTTTGATAGCTCACGAAATCGGTCATTGGTTACTCGCCCGTCGTCATCAGATCCGCCTCAGCTTGCCTTACTTTCTTCCCGCTATACAAATTGGTTCTTTCGGTGCTATTACCCGTTTTGAATCTTTACTACCCAATCGCAAGGTACTATTTGATATTGCCTCAGCAGGACCAGCGGCTGGAGGAATTGTATCTTTATTAATGTTGGTGGGTGGATTGCTGCTTTCTCACAAAGGTAGTCTATTTCAATTGCCAAATGAGTTTTTCTCTGGTTCAATTCTAGTCGGAACTTTGGCGCGAGTTATTCTTGGTTCTGCATTACAGTCACCTTTGGTGGATATACATCCACTTGTCGTCATTGGTTGGTTAGGGTTGGTCATTACTGCTTTAAATTTAATGCCAGCAGGTCAATTAGATGGTGGTCGTATTGTCCAAGCAATTTACGGACGAAAAATTGCAGGACGGGCAACAATAGCAACTTTAATTGTGTTGGCGTTAGTGTCTCTCGTGAATCCTTTAGCTATGTATTGGGCAATTGTGATTGTGTTTTTACAACGAGATTTAGAACGTCCCAGCTTGAATGAAATTAGCGAACCCGATGATGCACGCGCTGCTTTGGGTCTTTTGGCTTTGTTCTTGATGGTTGCGACTCTGCTTCCTCTAACTCCTGGTTTAGCTGGGCGTTTGGGAATTGGCGGATGATGCTAGTGGTGGACTACACAGTCCACCCTCCGACTTTTCTACTTGTTACCGTTTCCAACCAGCCAGCAGGTTTGGATAAGCAACTGATGTTGGGAAAATTTTCTGGAAACCAGCTTGACGTTGTTGTGGTGTTTCACCACTGACATTCCATAGGGTTTCGTAGAAAAAGAAGGAGACTCCAGCAAAGTTGCGTTCTCGAACTTTTTGTATTTGTGTTTGGATTTGTTGCATAGATATGGGTTTGGCTTTTAACCCAGTCATAATACCTATGCTCACTGGTATATGACTTTGTGCTGCTTTCACTTCTGGATACTCCAGTTCTTTGACAAAGACATTTAGATCATCACGGTATAGTTGTATAACCAGTTCTTCAATCAGTCCGTTCCGTTCCCAGCTTTGCCAGTCTGCTAAAAAGGTTTTGTAGGAAAAGTCCTGAGGATTAGGCGCTACAGAGACTAGACAATTTTTCTTAGTCGCTTTAATTGCCTGGAATACCCGTTTCATGTAGTCAGTTATTTTATTAGCTCTCCACTTTACCCATTCTGCGTCTTGAGGATTTGTTGAAGGAGCTTGACCACGATGTTCTTTTTTGTACAATGCAACTGTGTACGCGTCGTATCCCAATTCACTAGGCAAGCCGAAATGGTCATCAAACTGAATACCGTCGATATTGTAGTTTTTAACGATTTCGACAACTAAATCTTGTATAAATTGTTGAACTTCAGGGTGAAAGGGATTTAGCCAAACCCGGTCGTGGGTACCTTCTTTCCAAATTTTACTACTGTCACTGCGGCTGGTGAGCCATTGGGGACGATTTTTGGCAAGTTGTGAGTCAGCAGGTGCCATAAAGCCAAACTCGAACCAGGGAATGACTGTTAAGCCTTTTTGATGCCCAACTGTGACAATTTCCTTGAGTATATCTCGCCCTTGCAGTCCGGGGGCTGGGTCAAGCGATCGCCCAATAACTTTTTGTGCCACTTTGCTGGGGTACAATGTCCAACCCCAGTTCCAAACAGTAGGATATACAGTGTTAAAGTTTAGGTTTTTTAGGCTTTGCAAAGAGTTTTGGAGGCGATCGCGCCCAAAAAGCACATCACTATCTATATTCGTTAACCACACCCCCCGTAACTCAGATGTCTGCGGACGGTAGGAAGTATTTTGAGCATATGAAGGAAATGAGAGCAGCATTGCCGCTACCATACTTAAAGCTACCAAAAGTGCGAAAAATGACTGTTTATTAATTGCCAGAGGTTCCTGCGATAGAAGCCTGTTGCACCACTTCACCAATTTTTTCATCATCTACTTGTTAGAAAAGTTGAATTTTGTATGAGAAAACTATCAACAATGACTTAGAGCAATGGGCAGAAGTTGCTATAGTTGCTTATACATAGCATGCCCGCTTAGCGATACTAGTTACATATATTGTTTATCTTTTTTCAAGATTCCCAATTTCTGCCAACTGGTCGATTCTATGTGCTAACGTATACTCACAATCGAAGAGCATAACCGAATAAGCAGGAACTATTGCGCGTGAGCTTGTGTTAATTCTCACCATTTAGATGAGTGGTAGTGTGGGAAGGATATCAATCAGTAATCTTTCTGAGTTTTTCTTATCTAAATCACCACTACAGGTGACTCAGTAGGATGAAGTCTTTTCACCCAATCAAAATCTAGTATAAAAACAAAGGAACAATAGACAATCATAACAGCGTCTATTTTCACATCTCCTCAAAACAGAGGCGCTTTAATTATCGCAAATCCTTCTTATTATGAGGGATAATAAACTTATTTGTTCTGCGCAGAGTTTCTAGTTATTAGTTTTAGTTTCTTAACGCATACTAATATCTATTGACTAAGATACAAACGTTAAATTTACTATTCTTACTATAATTTTCTTTGCCATATTACTATGAAAAACATTCTAAAAAACTATACTACTACGAAACAAGCACAAATTGTCACAGCGTTAGTTTTATCGGGAATTTTGTCTATTGGTAGTAGTTTATCAGCAATAAAAAGTGCTGAAGCTGCCCCTACAAACTATTTTCCTTCCACAGCCAACCAAGTTTTAAAAGAAAACATTAAAACAAACAGCTTACCGCGTCCAGTTGCTTCTGCGATACTACGAGATTTATCTAACCGAGAACCAACTCATGTGAGAAAAATAGAAATCATTGACTACACTCAACGGACTTGGCGTGACGGATGCATGGGTTTACCTCAGCCGGATGAACTTTGCACTCAAGCATTAGTTCCTGGTTGGCGAGTTGTCCTCTCGAATGGTAGTCAAACATGGATTTATCATACCGATACCAATGGGCGTTTTATTCGCTTAGCAAATCCATATATTCTGGCAGACAATGTACCACAAAACTTTCCAAGTTATATAGAGGATGCTGTTTTGCAAGCCGCATCCCAACGCTTAGGTTTACCAACCTCTCGGGTAACTATCATTCAAGCTGAACAGCGGACTTGGAACAATGGCTGTTTGAACTTACCAAACTCGGGTGAAGCTTGTACCGAGGCTTTAGAAAAGGGTTGGCGAGTCGTTGTCAAATCACCTGAGCAAACTTTGGTCTATCACACCAATACAACAGGTTCCAAAATCAGGTTTAATAAAAAGGAAAGCGAATTTAGTGAAGGCAAGTTACCCGCAACAGTTAGAGATGCTGTGTTGCGTCGAGCAAGTGAAGAGTCAGGTTTACCTGAAAAGTCGCTGAGTGTTGCTGCATCTCAACCGACTCGATGGAATGAGTGCGATCTTCAGAGTAATGCCAATCCTTGCGATTCCGCCGTTTCTGGTTGGCAAGTCACAGTAGCTGCTGGGCTAAATCGCTGGGTATTTCTCACTGATGAGCGTGGTTCTCGAATTCAGCTTTCAAGACAGTATAGTCAAACACCCAATGTCAACTTACCCAGAGATATTGCCGAGAGAGTTTTGGTACGAGCATCTAAGCGTTTAAAAGCACCTATTTCGCAATTAGGGATAATTGAGGTACAACCAAAACAATGGCCCGATAGTTGTTTGGGTCTAGCAGATGCGTTAACTTCATGCGCTGCTGTCATTGTACCAGGTTGGGAGGTCATTGTGAGCGATGGACAACAACGCTTGGTTTATCGTGTTGGCGAATCAGGTGCTGTTTTTCTGGATGAAAAGGCTAGTCCCATTGCTGATGATAATAACTCGCTCAAGCCAATTTCTATCCCCATAAGTGAGTTACCACAACCTTTAGATAGCGGCGTCATTTTTCGACAAATCTCCAGTGGTGGCTTTACTGGGAGAACATACGAAACTGTTTTGCTTAACGACGGACGTCTGATTCGTGTTCGGATTGGTGATATTAATGATTCTGAACGTAGCGTTCGCCGCATTCCTCTAAAACAAGTGGAAAAATTTCAGCAATTGCTTGAACGCCAGGGCGATGAATTCAAGAATCTAAGTTATCCAGCACCCAACGGCGCTGCTGATTACATCACATACACTCTGACCAACCGCTATGGTACGGTTAAATACAACGATATTTCTCAAAAAAGCTTACCTGAAGATTTACGGCTCATAGTCAAGGCTTGGAACCGGATAAGCAGTCGCGATCAGTAGGGGACAGAGAATAGGGAATGAAAGCACCGGAAAAATTTGTTACCTGTAAAGTGTAGGTTGGGTTTCATTCCATTCAACCCAACCTACTAGCTTCACTTAATTTTGAATTTTGAATTTTGAATTTTGAATTGGTATGATTTGGCGTTGTATTGAGAAGAAATGCGTGATGTCTCCTCTTTCGTTATGAATGGGAGCGCAAAACAATTCCATGTTATATTCAGTATCATCCTTGCGGTAGTTTATTAACTCACCGTGAAAGAATTGTCCCTGCGACAGGTTTCGACGTAATCTATATAAGACTGAGCGTTCTGTTTTAGGTCCTTGCAGCATACGCGGTGTTTTGCCAATCATCTCTTGGGAGGTGTAGCCTGTGATTTTCGTACAAGCTGGGTTGACAAAGACAATTTTAGGACCTGGTTCATCAAGGTTTGCTTCAGTGACAATGATTGATTCGGTAGCATATTGCACAGTATTACTAAGTAGCCAAGGTGCCGGATCTACTTGCTTACGCTCAGTTATAGGGCGTATTAGCCACCCCAAGGTATTGAGTTTGCCTCCCCAAGAGTCGGCAATGGACACTGTTAAGGTTGCGTCTATGGAATCACCGTTACGTAGACAAAGACGCACTTCCCACTCCTGGGTTTGGTGGTGCAGGTGCAGCTTGAGAAGTTTGCTAAGAAAGGCTCGCCGCTCTTGCCAGCAGATAAATATGACCAGTGGTTTTCCCACTAGGAAATACTGCTGAACACCCAGCAGCATGGCAGCAGCCTTGTTAGCGTCTTGGATGATTCCTTTACCATCAGTCACCAAGTATGCGTTTGGGATGAACTCGAACAAATTCCGGTAGCGCTGGCGTTCCATTTGCACTACCTGGTGGGCGCAAGCAAGCTCCCAGTTGATCTGGTGTAACTCCTCGAAAGCGACTTCAAGCTTGGATAAGGTAGCGTAAAGTTCCTCATAGCCTAAAACTAGTAACTCTTTTTCCTGGAAAAATGATTCATTTGCTCTGTGGCAAAGTTCAGCTGCACGCTGACGCGCTGCAATCATCTGTCGGTAAAAATCGTTCAAGTTCACGAATCGCCTCCCTCCTGCTGCAACATTAACTTCTTTAAATTTCAGACAACTTTTATTACCGATTCTTGACGCTTTGCTCAATCGGTTGCTTCCGTCACTAGGTTTAAAAGGCTTGAAGCAATCTCGTTCACTGGGAGGACAAAATCTACAGTCCCGGTAGCAATGGCAGCGTCGGGCATATCGAAAAACTCGCTAGTACTATCATCAGAGGTAATAACCTTACCGCCCATCTGATGAATCGCCTGCACCCCCAAAGCGCCATCGTTGCCTGTACCACTGAGGACTACGGCTATTGCCCGGTGTTTGAAACTAGCTGCAACTGACTCCAACAGCAAGTCGGCAGAAGGGCGGACAAAATCCACGAGTACCGCTTGCGAAAGGCAAACAGTACCGTTCGGGGTGACGAAGAGGTGTTCGTTTGGGGGAGCAAAGTAAATCGTTCCCGCTCGTAATCGCTCTCCTTCTTGGGCAAGCTTGAGTGGTAAAGTTATGGAGTCGGTTAGGGCGATCGCCATCAAGCTGGGGTCGGATTGGGTGTCTAAGTGCTGCACTACAATGATGGCTGCCGGAAAGTTCACTGGTAAGGCAACTAGGATCTGGCTTAAGGCGCTTATCCCACCGTCACCTGCCGCCAGCACCACCACTTTGTCGGCAGTTAGCTCTTGTTCCGTTCCCTTATTAGGTACTTGGTTAATTGCGGTTCCAGTAGCCCCAACAGGCAATTGACCCATGAACAGTGCTTGTCGGATGAAGTCAGAGCGTTGTTGCGCCTCCTGTGCCTGTGCTTCAAAAAGGTTTGCTGACTTGGTGCGGTTCTTAGAGCGCGCATCAGTAGCCATATTAGACATCAGCTCCGCTCGCTCTTCTAAAGAACGAATTGCCGCCCACAACGCCTCCTCTTGGACCTGAGCTTGAGCCGCCTGCAAACTAGCTGCTGAGAAGGCGTGACCTACGCGGCAGCGGAACTGGAGCAAATTTCTTTCCTGCAATTGGAACAGAACACCGCCGCAGTCTGGACAGCCCAAGCCCGCGCTTATCCCAGGCAGTCCCTTGTTCCGTAAACCTGCCCCATCCACTTCCACAATGTCGGGTTCCATTTCCAGTTCGTCCTCGTTAGACATATTCAAAGCTCCTTGGTCGGGTATTGGTTCACAAGCTAGGTGTACTAAAAGGGGAGCTATTGACACCACTGGCAGGATATAATCAACGTCTACGTGTTCGATGGCGTTGTTGGGCATCCCGGAAAACAGGGCATCATCCGGGTTCTGAACGACAGCCACACCACCAAGCTTTTTTATGTCTATAAGCCCCGCAGTACCGTCGTCGAGCGTGCCCGATAGCACCACACCGACCACTCGGCTTTTGTACGCCTTTGCTGCCGTGCGAAACAGGGGATCTACCGCCGGACGAGAGCGGTTCTCCTTGGGACCTTGCACTACGCGTATGTAGCCGCGTTTGACCAGCAGGTGATAGTCAGGCGGTGCCACGTAGATATGCCCGTGCTCTATAGCCTCAGCGTCTTTTGCATGAGTCGCCCTCAAGGAACCACAACGGCTGAGGATATCCGGCAGAAAGCTTTTACTTTGGGCGAAAATGTGAACGACGATGAAGATTGCAGCCCTTAGATCTTTTGGCAAAGGGGCGACCAGTTCCTTCAGCGCTTCCACGCCGCCTGCTGAGGCTCCAATAACAATAATGTCGTGACCGGGCAATTTGTCTCTCCTTAATATATTGACTCAAAAATGATGAGGAATGATTGACATCTCCCCTTTCTCGCGGCTCGGGGATTCTAAATTGATGCGAAGCGGCAGGGTTAACCCGTACCGCTAGCCCCTTTTAGGGGCGCTGCGCAAACGCTTTTTTTAGCTGTCACCCAGACTTTAATCCGGGTGGGACGTGTCAAAGCGCCCCTACTCACTCGGCTAGTATCTATATCCAGCGTTGTGTCTACTTTGCGTATAATATTGGCGGCTCCGTTGCAATCTGCGTTGATTGTTCCATACCACAGAGATTTGTACAGACCGCGTTTTGTGCGTCGCCCGGATGGCTTCCAGCTTGTGGGTTTTTCACCAAAGGTTGGCAGAAAGTCATGGTTAAGAAAAGACGCCTTTGAGGTATACGATTCCTCGGTTTCAACAAAATTTATGCCGTGTCTAAGGCATAATTGCCTAATACGTTCCTTTAGTCTGTAGGTCGGGATTTGGACAAATGCTTGATTGTTTCTCCTCCCCATATTGGCTTCTTGTCGCTGCCCTTCATTCCAACCAAACACAACATTACCTACCTTCATCCTCAAGCAGTAATCAACGACAATGCGCGCTGCTTTATTGATTGCGTCACGCATTTGTCTATTGCGCTTTTCGGTAATAGCAGCTAACTTCTTTGACCAGAAGCCTTGGGGCTTTCCTTCTTTGAGAGTGCTGATTTGTTTGTTGTACCAGCGATTAAGAGACTTGACGTGACGACCATCAATGATGAAGCCTTCACCCGAGGATGAGCTATCAACACATGTCAGCCAATTATTAATTCCGGGGTCGATTCCCAAAGCCCATTTCTCATTTAAGCGTGGTCGTTTAGCCCGTGACTGCTCATACACGAATTCGGCGTAGAATTCACGGTTACGTGGCAGAATTCGTAGCTCTTTGATTGATGCAAAATCGAGGTTTGACGGAGCGGGGATAGTGAAAGAATCTATGCCAAACCACGTATTAACGGTTTGTCCTAAAGGAATCCGTATCTGATTATCGATTAGCTTTAAAGCTTGTTTGGGGTAAGTGCATGAAGCCAATCCATTTTTGCGGTAGTTAGGAAGTCTCGGCTTTTGATTGAGATCCCCTTTGCGCGCTTTCTTGTCTAACTCGTAGAAAGATTTAAAACTTTCGGCAACTGTTCTTAAAACTTGTTGAGCACATTGGGAATGAAGAGACTGGTAATTGCGATTGGTTTTGTACTCTTTTTCTAGATCGTATTTACCTAGGTATCTGCGCTCTTTGAACCAAACTTGACGACCATAATATATTCCGCAGTTCGTCAACTTTGCTGCTTGAGTACAAAGATACTCAAGGACGGGGTGAACGAGTAACGAACGATTTAACAATACTTGTTGACAGCCATAATCTTTTTGCAATACAATCACCTTTTTCGTATGCAATTAGTATACAATGCTTCTGTTAGTAATTCCGGAAAGATTGACGGCAGGCTAAACCCTGCTAGCCCCGAAGGGGGCGCTACGCAAACGTGGCTTTCATCCCTTGCCTAAAGTACAAAGATGCCTTTCTAAGTCAGGCATCTTTTCAAGGGCTTTCATCTCACCCCTTGTAAAGGTGGACAAGAATTAGGTTACAGTTCTCAACCCCGATCAGATTTGTCTGGCTGCTTTCACCAAAATAACTGCGACTGTTTCACCTAACTTCTAGCTAAAGAATGGACTGAGTGTAAAGTTTCAAAGTGTATCTCAATACAAAAAGCTCCTATGTCGGCTTTGCGCTTACAAGGATGGCTGGCTGAAAACTCTTGAGGAACAGCAACGTAGTTGCGTATTCCGTACTATGGTTATGGCACGCTGCGCGAACAGGCAAGGGATGAAAGCCAGGAAAGTGCCTTTAGGCTACCGTCTTCAGAAGCAGAATTAAGTTATGATAAACAACAGTAACCGTATCAAGTTACTGTATTCTTTGCCGTTGTCAATTTCAACTAAGGCGATAGAAAAAACTTTAGTTTCTATCAGCTTCCGTGAAATTGCTGATAATTTGAGGAATTAGGCAGATGGCATTATCTACAACTTTGAATTCCACATTAGGTCACATCCATATTATAATTCCTCAGCACTACCATCGTCAACCGATTGTCTCGCGATTGATTTCTCGTTACGATTTAATCATCAATATTGCATCGGCTCTTTTAGAATCTCATGCAAAAGATGACGGTTTATTTAACCTTGAAATTCAAGGGGTTTCTCAGCAGATAGAAGCAAGTCTTAGCTATCTTCAAGAACTAAATGTAGAGATTGTGGAGTTAGACTTCAAAAGCATTGTCCAAGAAAATCAAGATAAATTCCAGATTTTATGTACAAGTCACAATTTCAGTGACATCATTGACGGCAATGAAAAAAAAGCTGACTCCCATGTAGTAAAAGGACAAACTAGTCGTGCTAAATTTCAAGTTTGTATTCCTAAAAATTATCAGTCTTATCCAGTGATTGCAGGGCTTGTTTATTGTTATGGATTAACTGTTAATATTTCCGGAGCAGTATTAGATACCAACCCGGAAAATGACGGTTGGTTTGATTTAGAGGTTTGGGGTAGACGTCAGCAGATTGTGTTGGGCTTAAGATATTTAAAAGAATTGGGCTTACAAATTTGGTTGTAATTATTGACACTATTTAAACTGCGTATCAGAATTTTTCACAACCTATTGGAGAGATAATAACGATGACTCATGCTTGCTGTGGTCCCGGCTACGCTTCTCCTGAAGCAGCAACAAAAGCAGAACGTGAAAAGGTACTATATACGATTGCAATCTACACAGGTTCAAGTATTGTTGAACCAGATTATCTTGCAACCGTAGACGTTGATCCCAACTCTCCCACATACGCCCAAGTGATTCACCGCCTGCCAATGCCTTATGTTGGCGATGAACTCCACCATTTCGGCTGGAATGCTTGTAGTTCTTGTCACGGCGATGCTAGTAAATCTCGGCGTTTTATGGTGATTCCTGGTCAACGTTCCAGCAGAATTCACATTGTAGATACAGCGGATATCAAAGCACCGAAACTTCACAAAGTTATTGAACCGGAGGAAATCAAAGAAAAAACCAATTTGACAGCCCCTCATACCGTACATTGCCTAGCTGATAGTCATGTCATGATTTCCATGTTGGGTGACAGCGAAGGGAATGGTCCAGGTGGCTTTTTGTTGCTGGATGAAAATTTTGACATTGCTGGACGTTGGGAACGCAAAGCCGACGGTATGCGTTTCAACTACGACTTTTGGTATCAGCCGCGTCACAATATCATGGTGAGTAGTGAGTGGGGTGCACCCAAAACTTTCTATCCTGGCTTTGACCTTAATGATGTGGCTGCTGGGAATTATGGTCACCAACTGCATTTTTGGGATTGGTCAAAACACGAAATTATCCAAAGTTTTGACTTAGGTGAAGAAGGACTCATCCCCTTAGAAGTGCGCTTTCACCATAACCCTGATAGCACTCACGGGTATGTTGGTGCTGCACTCAGTAGTAACGTTTGGCATTGGCATAAGTCGAACGGTCATTGGCAAGTTGAGAAAGTGATTGATGTACCATCCGTGGAAGTGGAAGGCTGGCCCATTCCTGTACCATCATTGATTACCGATATCCTGATTTCGATTGATGATCGCTACATCTATTTCTCCAACTGGCTGCATGGTGATATCCGCCAATACGATATCAGTGACCCCTCCCATCCTAAACTGACAGGTCAAGTTTGGCTTGGTGGTTTGTTGGGCAAAAGTAGCGAAATTCAAAGTCATAAACTGACTGGTGGACCGCAGATGCTACAACTGAGTCTTGATGGCAAACGGCTTTATGTCACTAATTCTCTGTTTAGCACTTGGGACAATCAGTTTTACCCTGACTTAGCCAAAGCTGGCTCATATCTATTACAAATTGATTGCGACACAGAAAACGGGGGACTGAAAATCAACGAGAATTTCTACGTTGACTTTGGTAAGGAACCAGCTGGTCCATCTCGCGCTCATGAGATGCGCTATCCTGGTGGTGATTCTACATCTGATATTTGGGTATAAAAGAGCATATGGCAGGCAAGATGCCTGCCACACGAAATATGTATTAAAATATACAAATTTGTACTTGTGAATCACGATGCTTCTAGCAAACTACCTCGGTCTTCCTAGCGTAGTCATATATAACACAACTTCATCCGCAGGAATACCAAGTAATTCATTGACTTTATCATCAAAGAAACCGCCAATACCACTGACGCCTAAACCGAGGCGAATAGCAGCTAGATTCAGCTTTTGTCCTAAATGACCAGCATCCATGTGCAGATAACGGTAAACGCGATCGCCATACTGACCCACTGCTGATTTTAAATCGGCTGTATGAAAAACGATTGCTGCGGCATCTCGTCCTAACTCTTGTCCTAAACAGAGGAAATGTAACTCTTTTCTGAAGTTTTTAAAACGAATTTGTCGTAATTCTTGTGCTTTGGGCGCATAATAATAACAGCCTGCCTCAAGACCTTCTACCCCAGAAACAGCAATAAATGTTTCTATTAAATTCAGGTCAAAGTAATCAGTCGAATGATCCAAACCTTGGTCAACATAATGTTGAGGTTGGTAAGAAAAATCGAGTAAAGCTTTTAGTTCATCAAATGTTAAATCATCACCACTGTAAGCACGGGTAGAACGCCGTTTGAGAATGGTCACTTCCAGTCCTTCTAGTTTTTCTCCCCAGTGGATAGATTGGCTGACAGTAGATATTTTTTCACAGAAAGGGAAGTTATATTTATCCTCTAAAGATTTTTCTTGTTTCACTTCACCTGAAGTGAGTTTATCCGTTGTCCCTGGTAGAATTTGCGTGCAGTCATGAAAATATTTCAGGAGTTTACCATCGGGAATATGAGGATAGTTTGTTTCCGTCGCAGAGGGTAAGGCTGTTTGTCCTGTGGGTATGTTTTGCTTGATATCCAGTAAGTCTGCTAGGGGGAGAACGGCGATCGCACCTTCGTGTAAAGAATCGATATACAGCAATTCATTCACCGCCTCATCTACAAAGCCACCAATCAGGTGAGGGCGATACTGACTCATAGCGCCAGCTAACTCGACATTACCTAATAGGTGTCCTGTATCCAAACAAATTCTTCGGTAAGCTCTATCTTCATATCGCCAAGCTGAACGATAGAAAACTGCTGTAATAATAATTGCTAACTGGGTCTTTTGCAAAGTCGGATGCCATAAACAGGCTTCTTGCAGCTTTTGCCAAACATCACTTTCCCAATAAGCAATCAGAGAATGAGTTCGACACTGGTAATTGTACACTCCCGGCGGCAACAACACAGTGCCACGAGAAACAACATACATCTCCGCAGGATACAAGCCACCCGCACTGGGTGCAGCCCTCAAATATACCGTATTTCCCATAGAAGGCATTTTTGCTGTGAGTCCGTAGCTGCAAAACAGTAGCCGCGATAGTCTTTGCCACCACTGCTTATCTGGTTCATCAACAAAAGCTTCTGCTTTCTCTTGGATATAGGGCTTGAGGTCAAAAGTAGAGCCAATTTTGTACTCTTTGAACGGCACTGGTTGCTTAGACCAGTTTAACCCCTTATTCTTTGAGGCGATAGTCTGCGGGTCGTACTTAGTTCGTTCGTGGTAGTGCTGAGCGATTGATTGACGTAGTTCTGGCATAAGAGCTTAAATATGCTTCTGCTACATATCTTTGCATTCTATCGGATCATCATTTAGTCTTAATTAGTACAAATAATGAGCAAACAGAAGGTTATCAGAGAATAAACGAGTAAGGAGACAAGCTGAAGAGGTTGTTTAATTTTTGATCAAAAATGTAAGATTCCAAATTTTAATTTTCAAAAATGTTAATTTTTTATTTACAAAACTTCTGGAAGTTATGGAGAAGTCAAAAAGAAGAATTCCTGAGTCAGAACGCCAGTCGCCTGCCCTGTAGCCAGTGCTGAACGCGAGTGCTCCTTTTTGCAAACTCTGACACCCTAATCAAATCTATCAGAATGACCCGATTCTGGTATTACTTGACTCAAGCCACTCATAATCTACCCATAGATGGATGAACATATTGCAAGTATGGCTGAACAAAAAACTAATTTCTTGCATTGTTACAGTTTGTGTAACCATAATTTTCTTTTACCTCTTGTGCCAGAGGTAAAAATATAGAGTTTTTTTTAGCGTCTTAGTGCGAAGTTATCATCCAATTCATAACGCTGAAACTAAAGCGAGAAACATGGAAACAAAACAGCTAGGCAAAACAGGTGTCTCCGTAAGTGCGATTGGTTTAGGGGCTATGCCAATGTCAATAAGCAATCGTCCCCCAGAGTCACAGTCAATTGATGTCATTCATCGTGCCCTGGATTTGGGTATCACGTTCATTGACACAGCCGACTCTTACTGCAAAGATGAAAGCGACAAGCACCACAATGAGCGATTGATTCACCAAGCTTTAGAATCCTACAAGGGCGATGTGAGTCATGTTGTTGTAGCAACCAAAGGCGGTTTAATGCGTCCTAATGGAAATTGGACACGCAATGGTAATCCCCAGCATTTACGCGAAACCATCCGCATCAGCTTTGAGGCTTTGGGCGGTAAAAAACCGATTGATTTGTGGCAATATCACGCACCAGACCCAGATTATACCATAGAGGAGTCCCTCGCACCAGCCAAAGAAGCTGTGGATGCGGGAATGATTCGGTTTGTGGGAGTTTCCAACTTTTCTGTAGAACAAATAAAACGGGCACGGGATGTGGTTGATATTGTCTCGGTGCAAAATCAATACAACCCTTGGCAACGTCAGCCAGAATTTGATGGCGTATTGGAGTATTGTCAGCATGAGAGTTTGACATTTCTACCTTGGAGTCCTTATGGCGGTAGTCGTCGCCATGATGGTTTGGAAGATATTGGGGCGATCGCCAAACTTGCCAAAGAAAAAGGCGTATCAGTCTATAATATTGTCCTGGCTTGGTTGCGTGCTAAATCGCCTGCGATATTGCCTATTCCTGGCGCAAGCAAAACTTCCAGCATTGAAGACACAGTACATGCTGTTGATGTGAAATTATCAGATGACGAAGTGCAAAGAATAGATCGCGAAATCTAAAAACATTACCTTGCTTTGCTTAGTCATAGTAACCCAATACAAAATATTTTCAGGACAAAATCTGGGTATTTTACCTGAATCTAAAATACAAAATTGTATCATATCAGCTATATAAAATAAGCTGATATTTTTTTGTTCAAGTTCACAAATATTATTATCTTTTCTGACTGCCAAAATCTTATATAATCTGCTTGACAACGTTTTACCTCAAGAAAAAATCTTTAATAAAAGCTATTGTATTACTCAATTGTTCTTAACTCTGTGTGCTGTATTATACGTAAAAAAATACTTTGATAAACCGCATGAGTTCGCTATACATGCTTGCATCAAGAGTGAAGAATATTTTACTGATAAAAAATTTAACTTAAATCTAATTAAAAAACTATGTTCCCTTTTAAAGCAATGAGTAAAGCAACGAGAGGCAACATTAATTTCCTTAATTTCCTTAAATACTTTTACAAAATTTTCACTCGTCCGACATCAAAAATGTGGGTTTGGGTAATTGCTTTTTTTAGTATCACTGCTTTTGACGGCTGGTTAATCAAACTATCTTCTTTTGTTTCTGTGCCTACAGTCATTTATTTTGCTATTTTTCCCTTAGCTTCTATTATTTCTAGGCGTCTTTCCAAGACTACTTGGAGATTGGTACTTTTTGTAGTTTTTTCACGTTCTATTTTAGCTATTAGTTTATGTATTTTACATTTGCCAAAGCTTTCACCGTTCACAATAATTATGTATTGTATAAACATTTTATTATTCGCTTTTCTATTGCTTGATGTAATAAGTTCTCGTGGAATTGTAGCTCCAGCTTTAACAGTTATTTTGGTAATCTTGCTGTGGATGATAATCGGTTGGCAAGTGGTTATCCGTTTAGTTTTGTATTGCAATTTAGTAGTGATTTTCAACAAAGCCGCCACAAGGTTAAACAAATATTTAAATAGTTTCAATGCTGCTATGGCTGTTTTGACTGGAACCGCAGCCTTTGGATTAGCACTAGGATGGATGCTGGCTAGCTTATGAATTAGGAGTTTTGGTCAAGTTTTGCGGTAAGATTATAAACTTGCAATAAATCAGGACGCTTGCTGACTGGAGAAGTTATTATGGCCCGGATGTACTACGACGAAGACGGTAATTTAGACCTTTTGGCACAAAAAACCATCGCCATCATTGGCTATGGTTCTCAAGGTCACGCCCACGCCCTTAATCTTAAAGATAGTGGTCTGAATGTGATTGTCGGACTATATCCGGGTAGTAAGTCAGCGGCGAAAGCTGAAGCTGCTGGCTTAACCGTGAAAAATGTTGCTGATGCTGTTAAAGCCGCTGACTTTATTATGATTTTGTTACCAGATGAGGTGCAAAAAACGATTTATAAAAACGAAATTGAACCGAATTTGGAAGAAGGAAATGTTTTGTTATTTGCCCACGGCTTCAATATTCACTTTGGTCAAGTCGTCCCACCTGCTAACGTGGATGTGGTGATGGTTGCACCCAAAGGACCAGGACACTTAGTACGCCGGACTTATGAACAAGGGGAAGGTGTACCTTGTTTGTTTGCGGTGTTTCAGGATGCGAGTGGTCAGGCACGCGATCGCGCAATGGCATATGCTAAAGGTATCGGTGGTACCCGCGCTGGTATTCTCGAAACAACTTTCCGCGAGGAAACCGAAACCGATTTGTTTGGTGAACAAGCAGTTCTGTGCGGTGGTTTGAGTGCTTTAATTAAGGCTGGTTTTGAAACTTTGGTGGAAGCTGGTTATCAACCGGAGTTAGCTTATTTTGAATGTCTCCATGAAGTCAAATTGATTGTTGACTTAGTTGTGGAAGGCGGTTTAGCAAAAATGCGCGACAGCATTTCTAATACTGCGGAATATGGCGATTATACTCGTGGACCTCGGATTGTGAATGAACAAACCAAGGCAGAAATGCGCAAAATTCTCCAAGAAATTCAATCTGGTCAATTTGCACGGGAATTTGTTTTAGAAAACCAGTCTGGTAAACCTGGATTTACTGCGATGCGTCGTCAAGAGGCTGAACATCGTGTTGAGGAGGTGGGTAAAGATTTACGCGCTATGTTCAGTTGGCTGAAGAAGTAATTAACCGCAGATGCACTAGCTTTGGACGTAGATTATTATCTTTTTTAGACTTATTCCCAGGTTGAACCTGGGAATGTCTTTTTAAACTGAAATTCCTTCACAAGATGGTAAATGCTGCAAAATGTATTTGTCGAATCTATTCGTGGCAAAATAATAAATGATTTTCTAGTATGCTCTGCGGGAAAATTGATAGTACAAGAAAATAGCGATCATCGCACCCAACACTGCCACGAACAAACCAGGAAGAGTCAAAGTTGCAGAAGTTATTGTCAAAGTCCCAGTTTGGATTACGTTAACTAATGTTCCACCAATGAAAGCACCAACAATTCCCAGGACTATAGTCGCTAAGATTCCACCACCTTGATAACCAGGATAGATTGCTTTAGCAATAGCACCAGCTAGAATACCTAAAACGACCCAAGCAATAAGACTCATTGTTTTGTTTCCTTTTGTGTTTCTTACTAACACTTACTATTTAAACTGATGCAATGTTTCTATTCATCATTCATCAGAAACAGTTTGAACTTATCTTCAGTAAGAAAACAAGAGTGATGCAAGTCACACTTTACTAAGACTTAGTTAATTCTCATCCGTCCAAAGTTATAATCCTGTTGGGTTAGGGAGCATCCGAAATGTGTAAAATGCCCCTCACACTGGAAGTGACTGGCTCACAAACGAAGTCCGGCTATTTCCTAAGCCCTATGGAAGGCCTGCGCCGTTGCAAGAGCGTCTTTTGGAGGAAATACAAGCACGCACTCGCGTTCGCGGACTAATTTTGAGCCACTGTGCAAATACCGCCAATCTGAGGAACGTCTCATCAAGCCATGAGCATCTAAACGAAGATGGAACAGACGGAAGCATTGCTTGAGGGTGGGAAAATTCTAGAATGAATCAATGAATTGAAGAACAAAGCGATGCAGAGTATCAAGTTACGTTCTCGTGTTGGGCAAGATGGTATCTTGCATCTAGAAATTCCAGTAGGTATTGCAGACAGAGAAATAGAAGTTATGGTGATTTATCAACCACTAGAACCATCAACACAGCAGAAAACACCAGAAGAATTGGGCTGGACTCCCGGTTTTTTTGAGCAGACAGCTGGTTGTCTGCAAGATGATCCGTTGGTGCGATACCCCCAGGGTGAATATGAACAACGGGAGCCGCTAGAGTGATTTATTTGTTAGATACCAATGCTTGCATTGTTTATCTAAATCGCCCTGTGTCTGGTGTGCGGCGACGATTACAATCACTATCGCCACAAGATATTGCTGTGTGTTCAGTTGTGAAAGCTGAACTATTTTATGGTGCGATGAAAAGCAAGAATCCTACGCGCACTCTGGCATTACAAGAAGCTTTTCTAAATAATTTTGTATCCTTGCCTTTTGATGATACCGCCGCCAGAATCTACAGTAGAATTCGTGCTGATTTGGCGGCTTTAGGCACTCCTATTGGTCCTTATGATTTGCAGATTGCAGCTATTGCTTTGGCAAATAATTTAACATTAGTAACCCACAATACTGGCGAATTTAGTCGGGTGGAGGGGCTACAGATTTCGGATTGGGAGGAAGAGGGCTAGGAACTGCGCTGGACTCACCTCGGCGACTACCCACGGCGCTGCCTCGCCTTTGTCTGAGGTTATATCATGTCCGGATAAACACTTCTAAAATACGAAGAAACTCACCCCTCACGCCAGGTGCACCCTCGGAGGAACCCCAACGCCAGGTCCGTCTGTCGGGAAACCCTCCTGTAGGACTGGCTCCGCAACGCACTGGCTCTCCTTAATAAGGAGAGGGGCGGGGGGTGAGGTCTTTGTTATTGTAAGTAACTAAGCGAACTTGATATTACTTATTTACCCAATTAACTCGTAAACACCTGCACTGGTAAGCGCTTGAAGGCAAGCCGCTCATTCTCGATATCCACAAAGATGGTATCCCCATCATTAAATTCACCACGCAAGATAGCTTTGGCAATCTGAGTTTCTAACTCGCGTTGAATTGCTCGCTTCAGCGGACGCGCTCCAAATACAGGATCATATCCTACTTCTGCCAAAAAGTCAAGAGCAGCATCGGAAAGTTTGAGAGACATCTTGCGTTGGCGAAGCCCACCGGAGGTATCGCTCAATCTTTGCTGCAGTCTAGCAACTTGCAACTGCACAATTCGGCGCAATTCTTGTTTCTGCAAACTGTGGAAGATGATAATTTCGTCGATACGGTTGAGGAACTCTGGACGGAAGCTATTTCGCATCGCTTCCATCACCCGATGGCGCATTTCATCGTAACGTGAGTCATCTCCTGACACATCTAAGATATACTGTGAACCGATGTTGCTGGTCATGATGATGACGGTGTTCTTGAAGTCCACTGTATGTCCTTGAGCATCAGTGACTCGACCATCATCGAGAATTTGCAACAAGATGTTAAAGACATCTGGGTGTGCTTTTTCGATTTCGTCGAACAAAATCACCGCGTAGGGACGACGACGAATTGCTTCGGTAAGTTGTCCGCCTTCATCGTAACCCACGTATCCTGGAGGCGCACCGATAAGTCTGGAAACGGCGTGTTTCTCCATGTACTCGGACATATCAATCCGCACCAGCGCTTCTTCGGTGTCGAACATATAAGACGCCAAGGCTTTAGCGAGTTCAGTTTTACCAACACCTGTTGGACCAAGGAAAACAAAGCTTGCGATCGGACGATTCGGATCAGCAAGTCCAGCGCGAGAACGTTGAATAGCATCTGCTACAGCACTGACTGCTTCTTCTTGTCCAACCACGCGGTGATGCAGTTCATCTTCTAAGTGCAGCAGTCTTTCTTTCTCTGATTCCACCAGCTTGCTGATGGGAATCCCTGTCCACTTAGAAATGACTTCCGCAATGTCAGCTTCAGTGACTTCCTCACGTAATAAAGATTTTCCACTGCGTTGTGCTTGAGCAAGTTCAGTTTCTACTGCTTCCAAATCGCGATGCAAACTGGTTAACTTGCCGTATTTTAACTCAGCCGCGCGGTTGAGGTCGTAGTCGCGTTCTGCTTGTTGAACTTCCAAGTTGACGCGGTCAATTTCTTCTTTAACAGACTGAATTTTCGTGATAATGTCTTTTTCAGACTGCCATTGAGTATTGAGTGTTCTTTGGTCTTCTTTGAGATCTGCAAGTTCTCTTTCTATTCTTTCGAGACGTTCTCTGGACGCTGCATTGCTTTCTTTTTGCAGTGACAGCTTCTCCATTTCTAATTGCAGAATCTTGCGGTCGATTTCGTCGAGTTCTTCGGGTTTGGAGGTAATCTCCATTTTCAAGCGTGCTGCAGCTTCGTCTACTAAGTCAATGGCTTTGTCTGGTAAGAAGCGATCGCTAATATACCGACTCGACAATGTCGCAGCTGCAACTAAAGAACTATCAGAAATTTTCACACCGTGGTGAACTTCATACCGTTCTTTCAAACCGCGCAAAATAGAAATGGTATCTTCGACGCTGGGTTGATCGACATAAACCTGCTGGAAGCGTCTTTCCAAAGCAGCGTCTTTTTCAATATATTTACGGTACTCATCAAGAGTTGTCGCACCAATACAGCGCAATTCACCCCGCGCCAACATCGGTTTTAACAAGTTACCCGCGTCCATTGCGCCTTGAGTCGCACCAGCACCGACAACGGTATGAATTTCATCAATAAATAAAACTATATTACCGTTAGACTCGGTCACTTCTTTTAAGACTGCTTTGAGACGTTCTTCAAATTCGCCTCGGAATTTTGCTCCCGCAATCAAAGCACCCATATCTAAACCTATGAGCTTGCGGTCTTTGAGGGACTGGGGTACATCACCAGCTATGATACGTTGTGCGAGTCCTTCGGCGATCGCAGTTTTACCAACCCCTGGTTCACCAATCAACACAGGGTTATTTTTGGTACGACGCGACAGAATTTGAATCGTGCGGCGAATTTCATCATCACGTCCAATCACTGGGTCAAGTTTACCTTGACGGGCAGCTTCTGTCAGGTCACGCCCATATTTTTCCAGTGATTGGTATTTACCTTCTGGATTTTGGTCGGTCACTTTTTGGCTCCCACGAATTTGTTTAATAATATTTTTAAGCTTACTTTCGTCTAACCCAAATTCTTGGTACAGTTTCTTGCCGAAACGGTCATCTTTAGCGTAACCCAGCAGCAAGTGTTCAATAGAAATATATTCATCTTGCAACTCCTTACGATACCCGTCGGCGCGGTCAAGAAGAGTATCCAAGCTGCGTCCTAAGTAGACAGAACTACTGCTACCAGAGACTTTGGGCTGAGTTTGAATAAATTCTTCGCTTTTGTCGCGCAGTTTTTGCAGATTCACACCCGCTTTGGTAAAAACACCGTTGGCTAGTCCTTCTTGATCCAGCAGTGCTTTCATTAGGTGTTCGCTTTCAATCTGCTGTTGTTGATATTGTTTAGCTATATCTGGGGTGTGGGCGATCGCTTCCCAGGCTTTTTCTGTAAATTGGTTTGGATTAGTTGGTTGCATAGGCTTAATCGACGGGCGAATGACTCTAGGCGCACGCAAGGTGCAGATAGAACAAGTGTATAGTTTGTTCTTATATCGCCATTGTAAAAACAGGAGAGCAAATCACTGGATCGGTGTTCACGTCTTTCTTCAGGAGTATTACCGTCCAATGAATCCTGATTGACTCCAAGCACCCAATAAATGCAAACAGAACAAAAATAAGTTTTGTTTGTATACCGTGATTGTACAAACAGGGGCGCAAATAACTGGATCGGTGTTCGCGTTTTTGTAGAGGAGTATTACCGCCCATTTTTTACTCATTGATTAGCTGTTTGGGGCGTGTCATCTTATAAAAAGCTTATCATACAAGAGTTTAAGTCAAATAACTTTTGTGTTGCAAAAAGTGATGTTACTTTAGTAAAAGTGTCATCTGTGTCAACTGCCTATAGCTAGAATTACTCATAACAACATTCCACCTCACAGGAACTGGTGTCCTCAAAGAGTTTTTGCAATACAACCGGTATTATCGGCTCATGGCTCCAAAAACCTTTACCAGCAGCAATCAAAATGCTCAAATGATAAAGAAAAACCGATTTCCTGGATGGCGCACAATCTTCTTTGGCGTTCGCACACGCATCCTCATCTGGTATGTTGCGCTGATGGCATTTTCCACATTAGTATCTGTCTTAGCAATCCGTGAGATTCTGCTTGTCCGACTCGAACAGGAGATTGAAAAGTATCTTACCCAGGAAGTAAACGAGTTTAGACGATTAACTCAGGGAAAAAACCCAAGCACGGCTCAACCTTTCGGGGATGATGTTGCAGCCATTTTTGATGTATTCTTGTCCCGCAACATTCCCCATGAAAACTCGTTTTTGATTACGCTGTTGAGTGGGAAATTCTACAAATCTAGTCCGCAAGCTCTGCCAATTGGTTTACAGCCCAATTCAGCCCTTATTAAAGATTGGCAAAAACTCAAACAGCTCAAGCAAGGTAAGGAATTCATCTCAAATCATACTATCTACTATATGGCTGAGCCGATACTCAAAGGCAAAACTCAGGGTGTTTTTGTGGTCACTTACTCTAGTAGTAGCGCTCATCAGCAGGTAAACCAGGCAGTTGTTGTCATTATCCAGGTGACAATAGTTGTTCTAGCCATAGCATCGGTGCTGGCTTGGGTAGTTGCTGGACGGTTATTGGCTCCCCTAAGCTTACTCATCGAAACAGCCCACTTGATTACCGAATCTGACTTATCTCGACGTATCCCCGTGCAGGGAGTCGATCAAATTGCCGAACTGAGCATCACCTTCAATGAGATGTTAGATCGTCTCCAGACTGCTTTTGCCAGTCAACGAAACTTCATCAACGATGCAAGTCATGAACTGCGGACACCAATCACAATTATCCGAGGTCATTTGGAACTACTGGGTGACGATCCCCAAGAGCGACGTGAAACAGTGGAATTAGTGACTGATGAGCTTGATCGCATGAGTCGCTTTGTCGATGACTTACTATTACTTGCTAAGGCAGAGCAACCAAATTTTTTAAACCTACAAACGGTGGATATTAGTTTATTAATTGGGGAACTATATACTAAAGCCACAGCTTTAGCTCAGCGAGACTGGCGTTTGGAAAACAAGGGTGTAGGGCTGATTGTGGCTGACCGCCAGCGTCTGACTCAGGCTATCATGAACTTGGCTCAGAATGCTACGCAGTACACCAGTGATGGAGATGTCATTGCCCTTGGTTCAGAAGTTTTGAACGGTTATGCTTATTTCTGGGTGCGTGACACAGGCGTTGGCATTGCTCCTACCGATCAAGAGCGAATTTTCGAGCGCTTTGCCCGTGGCTCCCATAGTTATCGTCGTTCTGAGGGGGCTGGTTTGGGATTGTCTATCGTACGAGCGATCGCAACAGCACATGGCGGTCGAGTAGAACTTAAAAGCAAACTCGGTAAAGGTTCTACATTCACTCTTATCATTCCACTAGATCCACCCTTTGGAGATTCTGTATGACTGATCGGATTCTAATTGCTGAAGATGAACCGCGCATAGCTACTTTCATAGAAAAAGGGTTACGAGCGTCGGGGTTTTCTTCCGCAATTGCCAAAGATGGTCACGAAGCCTTGAGCATGGCTCAAACTGGGGATTTTAACCTCCTGCTCCTTGACATTGGTCTGCCTGGCAAAGATGGTTGGATGGTATTGGAAGAATTACGCGGTCAGGGCGAACAGATCTCTATCATAATCCTCTCCGCTCGTGACGAGGTAAGTGATAAAGTTGCCGGACTAGAAGGTGGCGCTGACGACTACATCACAAAACCCTTTCGGTTTGAAGAATTGCTGGCACGGGTACGGGCGCGGTTACGCGACAATCGTTTGGTTAGACGACAGGAAGAAACGATTCTTAAAACAGGCAAGATTGTGCTAAACCTGCTGACACGTCAGATTTGGGTTGGGGATCATCTACTCAAGTTATCAGCACGAGAATTTATCCTGGCTGAAACCTTTGTGCGTCATCCAGGGCAAGTCATGAGCCGAGAGCAATTGCTAAGTCGGGTTTGGGGCTATGACTACGATCCCGGTTCTAATGTTGTTGATGTCTGCGTTGGTTCCCTGCGCAAAAAGCTAGGTCACGACTATATCGAAACAGTCAGAGGTATGGGCTATCGGCTGCGAACGTGAAAATTTTCTCATCAATTATTCATATACAATTCATAAGTATTTATAAATATAAAGAAGAACTGTAACAATCAGGGTCTGTTGATTGTCGCCTATTGTCATTTTTTCAACTTCATACCAAGTTGTGTTCAAATGTGTAACTTAGTGTCAAGAAAGCAGGGTGAGTACTATTTTTGACGACAACTTAGTATCAGTTGGTGAGCAATGAGATGCCATTTTGAACGTCA
Organism: Brasilonema bromeliae SPC951; assembly: GCF_012912135.1. GTDB lineage: Bacteria > Cyanobacteriota > Cyanobacteriia > Cyanobacteriales > Nostocaceae > Brasilonema > Brasilonema bromeliae. Next base: position 52,981 of record NZ_QMEB01000005.1, read on the forward strand.
GGAGAGTAGCTACATACTGGCTCAGGTAGTAGGCGCAAAAATTTACGTTCTGTTTGCTGAGTTCGTGAAGATGCTGGTTGAACGATATTTTTGGAAAAATATATTGTGATTACTTTAACTTTTGTTGCAGTGAAAATACTTATAAAGATTACGAGAAAAGCAAGATGACAATCAGAGATTTCAAAGCAAAACGCTCCATTGTCAACGACTTAGTGGCGTCCGTAGTTGTGTTTCTCGTCGCTCTGCCACTGTGCATGGGAATTGCGATCGCTTCTGGGGTTCCTCCAGAGTTGGGAATCATCACAGGAATCGTTGGCGGAATTATTGTTGGTACTGTTGCTGGTTCACCCTTGCAGGTCAGTGGACCAGCGGCTGGGCTTGCTGTTATAGTCTGGGAACTGGTTCAACAGTATGGCATTGAAATGCTAGGACCAATCCTAATGCTGGCGGGTTTGTTCCAGTTACTAGCAGGAATTTTCAAGCTGGGACAGGTTTTCCGAGCAATATCTCCCGCAGTCATCTACGGGATGCTAGCAGGAATTGGCGTGCTTATCTTTGCTTCTCAATTCCATGTGATGTTTGATAGCAAGCCAAGCGCACACGGAATCGATAACTTAATTTCTATACCTAGCCAGATATATAAGACTATCTTTTCCGCCCAAGGCAACAACCATCTCATTGCTGGGATTGTAGCTTTAATTACTATTATTACTCTGATTCTCTGGGAAAAGTTTAAGCCAAAAAGATTAAAATTGCTGCCCGGTTCCTTGATTGCTGTCGTGATTGCAACTGCGATCGCCACTGTGATGAAGTTGCCTATTCAGTACGTCAATGTACCCGATAATCTTATCGGCACGATTCACCTGCCAAAGTTAGAGAACTTCATCGGTCTACTCAAGCCATCTGTGCTTATGGAGGCGATGGCGATCGCCTTTATCGCCAGTGCCGAAAGCCTACTCTCAGCAGCAGCGGTAGATCGACTTCACTTTGGACCAAAAACGAATTTTGACCGCGAACTCGCAGCCCAAGGCTTTGGCAACATGGTTTGCGGCGCATTAGGGGCGCTACCAATGACAGGTGTGATTGTCCGCAGTTCTGTAAACGTGGAAGCAGGAGGCAAAACCAGACTGTCTGCGATTTTTCACGGAGTCTGGCTGTTGGCTCTTGTTGTCGCCGCGCCTTCTGTACTGAATCTGATTCCCACCTCCTGCCTCGCAGCGATTTTGGTGGTCACAGGCTATAAGCTGGTGAAAGTTGAGAATATCCGCAAGCTGCAACAATACGGGCGCATCCCTGTATTCATCTACTTTGCCACCTTAGGCGGAATTCTCACAGCTGATCTACTTTTTGGCGTGCTACTCGGTCTTGTGTTGTCAGCACTCAAGCTGATTTACAAAGTTTCCCATCTCTCTATCCATGTCCTTTCAGATGAAAACAACCAGCGCGTTGATGTGTATTTGGATGGTATGGCTACATTTATTCGGCTACCTTATCTTGCCAAAGTTCTTGAGCAAATTTCTCCAGGCAAGGAAATTCATATTCACCTAGAGATGCTGAGCTATATTGACCATTCTTGTCTTGACTTTTTGTCGATGTGGGAAAAACAAGAGGAAAAGAAGGGAAGTACTGTCGTCATGCAGCGGGATAGGTTGGTAGAGCGCTACCGCAAACCGCTTATTTCTGGGCGATCGCACCTAGCAGCGTAGAAGTTTTCACTACTCAACTTTCACAAAAGAGGAGTTCACTATGAATACGATAGATGCAGTAATCTTAACATTACTGAACACTATTGCTTGTTTTGCTTTCCCCAAACTTCTGTCTGTCATTATGGCTCCTAAAAAGAAACGTACTGCACCAATGCCTACTGCCATCAGAGCACAAACCGAAGCATACCAAAGTTCTTGAGCAGATTCCTCCTGGAAATTCATATTCACTTTCTTCTCGTTCTTCTCGTTCCCAGGCTCAGCCTGGGAATGCTATATCAAGAGGCTCAGCCTCCCATATTCGACACCTTTGAAAATTTATCGCCTCAAATCTTTCACCTCACCTAAGTACGCTCAGGTTTTGCACAATTCTCACACCTTGTATTCTCGTCCGCCTGGGATTGAAATCCCAGTCTCATAGGCAAAGTCATCTAAAAGATGACTGCGTAGTACGCTCCTAAGAAACACATTTTTAAACCCATATATAGCAAAGCTTTTAGAGATTGAAGGAAAATGTGTTTCTTTCATATTTCACTTGCGGTACACCGCTAGTTGGAGGCTCAGATCTTGCACAATTCTCACGTCTTGCACTCTCGTCCGCCTGGGATTGAAATCCCAGTCTCATAGGCAAAGTCATCTAAAAGATGACTGC
>NZ_QMEB01000005.1:55345-56704 GCF_012912135.1 Brasilonema bromeliae SPC951
CCGCCTGGGATTGAAATCCCAGTCTCATAGGCAAAGTCATCTAAAAGATGACTGCATGAGCTTTTCAGTCTACTTTAGTAGACTTGGGCTGTGAGCCTTGGAATTGATTCCAAGGCGGTTGAAATCAGCTAATCTTTTTCTCGTTCCCAGACTCCGGCTGGGAATGCCCATACTGAGGCTCAGCCTCACCTCAAGGAGGGACTACGAAACTTGACTGCGATCAAACAACCACCCATCCCCAACTATCTCCTCTAGGCGTTGAGTGAGTCGGGTAAGAAAATATTCCGGATCTTTCAACCTTTGCTGGACAAACCAAGTGTCAAACGCTTCCTGCGTCTCAATTCCTTGGGCAACCGCCGCATCTGATATCATCCTGACACTCAATCCCTGGAGTTCCTCTAACTGCGGATGCCCTTTGCCTCGGCAGTTGCAAAAGAATAGTGCTGTTGCCCCTAGCAAGGATTGCAGTTCATCACCTCGCGGTACTGCGTTATACAAATTATGAATTAGCTGAATTGTTTTTGCCAAGGGGGCGTGAATCCTCACCGTCAGCCACATAGCTTGAGCCAGGTAAACCAAACCGTTGCTTTGAGCCGTCACGCCTAAATTACCTAGAACTGTCACCAAATCGCCATAAGCACAAACCTGTGCAAGTGCCAAAGCGGCTTGCAGATTTAAGTCTAACTCCCTAGCTTTATCTCCTGTTTCACCTGCAACATAAGCCATATTTGCTAGGGTAGTAGCTTTGCCATCGACATCGCCAATCTGCTCATATATTTCCAAGGATTGTTGCCAAAGTGCGATCGCCCTCTCGATGTCTCCTTGTTGGGCGATGACTCCTGCCATGTTGTTCAGGGTGGTAGCTTTGCCACCGACATCGCCAATCCGCTCTTTTATTTCCAAGGATTGCTCCCACAGTGTGATCGCTTTGGGGATGTCTCCCTGTTGGGCAATTACCTGTGCCATGTTGTTGAGGGTAGCGGCTTTACCATCGACATCGCCAATCCGCTCAATTATTTCCAAGGATTGTTTCCATAGTGCAAGCGCCCTAGGGATATTCCCTTGTTGGGCGATGAACCATGCCATGTTATTGAGGGTTGCAGCTTTGCCACCGACATCTCCAATCCGCTCTTTTATTTCCAAGGATTGTTCCCATAGTGCAAGCGCCCTGGGGATATTCCCTTGTTGGGCTATAAACCATGCCATGTTATTGAGGGTAGCGGCTTTACCATCGACATCGCCAATGCGCTCAATTATTTCCAAGGATTGTTCCCATAGTGCAAGCGCCCTGGAGATATTCCCTTGTTGGGCGATGAACCATGCCATGTTATTGAGGGTTGCAGCTTTGCCACCGACATC
>NZ_QMEB01000005.1:56714-57545 GCF_012912135.1 Brasilonema bromeliae SPC951
GTTGGGCGATGAACCATGCCATGTTATTGAGGGTTGCAGCTTTGCCACCGACATCGCCAATACGCTCTACTATTTCCAAGGATTGTTCCCATAGTGCGATCGCCCTCTCGATGTCTCCTTGTTGGGCGATGACTCCTGCCATGTTGCACAGGGTTGCAGCTTTGCCACCGACATCGCCAATGCGCTCTACTATTTCCAACGATTGTTGCCAAAGTGCGATCGCCCTCTCAATGTCTCCTTGTCGGGCGATGACTCCTGCCATGTTGTTCAGGGTTGCGGCTTTTCTGGTATCGTCATCTTCAGGGCAAAGGTCTAAAGCTTGCTGATAATGGGCAACAGCATCCTCAACTCTGCCCAAAACCTCTTCTACACGGGCGATGGTTCCCAAGATGCGGTAGTCCAGAAACTTTTGCAGTAATTGATCACAAAGTTGGAAAGTCTCCACAAACCGGGAACTGTTCGCCCAGTGGCTTACAATCCTATCCCCAACACTAACAGCAATTTCCTCCTCCCCTGCCAGCAGTCCTAACCTCACTATCTCCAGTCCTTGCTCTTCCGTGTGTTTCTCAGACTTCTCCCACCACACTAGATAAATTTTCCTTGCTGCTTGCTGTCGCGTTGTCAGCCACTCTTCCTCACTCAATATCGGTTCCAGCAAGAATTCTAAAATCGTTGTCACACGATATTCAGCAGTTTGGGTGGCGTGAGTCGTTGCAGATTCAACTAAGCTGAGGCTTACTAATTTCTCTAAACATAACCTCTGCTCATCTCTTGCTCCCCTCTCCTTACTAAGGAGAGGGGCTGGGGGTGAGGTTGTGCTAAGGAGAGGGG
>NZ_QMEB01000236.1 GCF_012912135.1 Brasilonema bromeliae SPC951
TCCCATCACTTATCTCCCATTAGCAGAACAATTTTACCCGTCACTGACCCAGTTTCAAGCAAATGATGAGCTGATCGTGCTTCTTCTAGTGGAAATGTGTCGCTAACTTGAATTTTCAACTTCCCTGCATCAATCCACTTAGCACATTGTTCTAGAATTTCTGCTTGATGTTGCTGCGCCTCTACAATTCCTTGCAACATTGGTGTCAGCATTAATTCTAAACCAACGCGGAGATTACGTTGTCTGGCAGATTTCCAAACGGTATTGGCATCTGGTTCTAATATTGTGACTATGTCGCCATAAACTCGCACTGCTGGAAAAGTTTTATGAAAAGTCTCTCCACCTACAGTGTCAAAAGCTAAGTCTACACCTTCCCCGTTTGTCCAATCGAGTGCTGCTTGCACAAAGTCTGTTTCTTTGTAAAGAATGACATGGTTAGCACCGAGTTTCTGAACAAAATCTGCTTTCTCCTGAGTACTTACAGTCGTGCTGACATCAGCACCCTTAAGCTTCGCCAGTTGAATTGCTACATGACCGACTCCACCAGCACCTGCATGAATTAATACCCGTTCTCCAGGTTCCAAGCGTCCCCGTTCGTATAAAGCTTCCCAAGCGGTGATGAGGACTAACGGCGCTGCAGCAGCTTCTGCAAAGGATATAGAAGCGGGTTTACGGGCAACAAATCGCTCATCAACAGTCGTATATTCAGCATAATTGCCTTGATGTCCACCCAAGCCACCATTACAAAAATAGACTTCATCGCCTACGCGAAATTTCTGAACACTAGCACCCACAGCCTCAACAACACCTGCACCATCACATCCTAAAATAGCAGGCAATTTATCAGGGTAAAAAGTGCCACGTTTACGAAGTTTGGTGTCAATAGGGTTAATGCCTGCTGCTCGTAAGTGTACCAGAAGTTCAGTTTCACCCAAAGGAACAGCAGGATTTTGCACATCTTGGACTTGTAGAACTTCGGGATCGCCAGCTGCTGTCATTAAAACTGCTTTCATTGCTTCGCTTCCTCTTCTGTGCTAAAGGGTAGTTGCATTTGACAATTTACCGCAAAGGGTAGGGCATTATGAGCAATTCAAAATTCAATGTATGCCCTACGGGTACGCTTGTTCTACAAAAATACTGTATTACTTTATATAAAAAACTAAGCGCTATTATGAATATAAGTTGATGTACAGTAAGGACAATTCATCCTTTAATTATGCAACCTTGAGCATCTCTATATTTCCGAGAATAAAACATCTTCGTAAACCTCTGCGAGGGAACAGGAAAAATTTACACTGGTTAACTCTAAATCTTGATTTCTTCTATAGCTGTAAAGCACCCATCTTCCTTCAGAATTGCGTCGAAAACAATCAACACGCTGGCGAGTTTGACTGATTAAGACATATTCTTGCAATGTTTCTAATTCTTGATAGTCACTAAATTTATCGCCCCGGTCAAAAGCTTCTGTCGATGGTGATAAAACTTCTATAATTAAGCTGGGATAGCGTTTGAAATATTCAAATTTTGTATCTCGTTGGTCGCAAGTTACCATGATATCAGGATAGTAGAAAATATTCAGTGTTTCGATGCGGGCTTTCATGTCAGCGACGTAAACACGACACCCTGTTCCTCGGATATGATTTCTTAGCAGGGTAACTAAGTTAGCTGTAATTGTTACATGAACATCACTTGCACCGGACATTGCATAAATCTGCCCTTGAATATATTCATGTTTAATTGGGCTAGATTTTTCGGTTTCTAGGTACTGTTCTGGGGAAAGATAGGGATGATATTGACTAAGAGTCATTGAATAACTCCAGTTGTATGGCTGTGGTTTATCGTTGCTAGGGTTGTTTCGTTTCTATTTTAAGTTGATACTTTGATTTATTTTCCCCTTTGATTTTTGAGAATCACTCGTGGAAACTCTTAACAGGGAACAGGGAACAGGGAACAGGGAACAGGGAACAGGGAACTCTTAACGCTTAACACCGAAGAAGGAAAAAGGTGTACGTAGCTGAGCGAAAATCAAATAGGAGTCTCATAGTAACATAAAAAAAATGGCTAGAATTATTTACGAAACTGAAAATTCCTTAGAAATTACAGAACTCAGAGCAGAAGTTTTGTCAAAACGTAATTGTGGAGAGGTGTTGTTTGAGATCAAAAAGTTAATACCGGATGAAACTATTGAAAGATCTGAAAATCTGACTGCAATTCTTGATTTATTTGTGAGCCAATTAGGGTATTCCAGTCTTGGGTTGCGCTGGAAAGAAGTTAATCAAGGAGAGGCGCAAAAAATCTTAAAGTTTATCATGACGAAAGATTTGGCTTATTCTGTGCAATTAATGAGCTTAGAAGAAGCAGAGAAAATTGTTGTTAAACTCTTTCAAATTTTTCCAGGTAATTGCAAATTTTTCACAAATGCGTTATTTCGGAACAATTACTCTGGCATCAGTGCATGGGATTCAATAACAAAAGCCACATTCGATACAGGGATTATTGTTGTCAGTGAGAGACGAATTGGTATCCTCTGGGTTCAAGATGAAGATTAAGCAGAAGTCAGTGAAGAAGTAGGGAAGCACCCGAGCAGCGGGCAAAGGGAGGAGAGTATACTCTGATTGAACTCATAAAGTTTTTAAAAATCTCACACGTGTAGAGATGTTGCATGCAACGTCTCTACATAGGTTAGCCTTTTTGCAAATTATCTGATTTGAACCATATTGAAATGATCAATTCAAGAAAACTTAGCATTTCAATGGTTAATAACTTGTTAATCAACAATTAATCAAACAATAAGTGATTGATAACGTTATAACTATCAATTCCTATTTCAATGAGTAATGAGTTAAGCATTAACCCTGTTAAATATGTCTAAGTTAGCATTACCATTGAAGATAGCAGGAGGAGCCATCTTACTGCTTTCCTTTTTTTCATCTAGAGTAAATAGTGTTACAATTTCAGAGGGATTTGAAAACGGTACGAAAGGCAGTTATGCAGCAGGTGACGTCACCCTCAGTACAGGCGTTTGGAATTTTAATGATGCGCTCATCGGTAATCTTTCAACCGATGTTAAGACCGGGACGCAATCTGCTCGCATTCGCAATAACGGCAAGGTGACGATGAAATTTGATCGTACGGGTGCTGGTACAGTTACTATCAAACATGCCAAGTTTGGTTCTGATGCTAGTACCACTTGGGAGTTGTGGTGTTCAACCAATAGCGCATCTTCATGGTCAAAAATAGGTTCAACAATTACGACAAGCTCTACATCACTTCAAACAGCAACTTTCACTCCTAATCTCTCTGGGACAGTTCGCTGTGAAGTCCGCAAAACTGATGGAACTTCAAACAGAACCAATATTGATGACATTGAAATTAGCGATTATGGCTCTTCTCCTCCTTCTTCTTCCTTACCTCCCGGTTCTGTACCATTCTTTGACAATATCAACAACCCTGTCTCTGGTTTAGCTTACGGTAGCCCAGCCGATGTTACACCTCCCGCGCCAGTACCAAACAGCTTTGACACAGCAGTGACTAATCTTTGTGGAGCACCTGGTACAGTCGTCAGTCGTGCGGGCTTCCAGTCTATGATGCAGAACAACTCTACTGTCTTGGCAAATATCAAGCAATATGTGGGAGGATATCTTAAACCAGGACGCACCACAGATGCAGCTTTCTTGGATGACTTGACTGATGTCTGGTTTAATGCGCAGGCTTTTGATCATATCTTTTGTGGGGAACCAGTTCAAGGCGGTTCGATTGGGGGACTGCACTTTGTCGCTCGTTATGTGGAACTTCAGGAAAAGGGTTTAGCCGGACGGTTAGACAACAATACATCCAGAGAAGAGGTTGTTCCCGGTACAATTTACACTATTGGCGTTGTTATGAAGGTAGGTAGTGGTACTGCTCAGTCTTCTATCAAAGGTTATCCCTATACCCTCAACGCTGAAGAGATTCTATCGAAAGCATCTCTAGGTTACAAGAACAACCCAAATACCACCTCGACTAACACAGTTTGTAATTTGAGCGTAACTGACGAGGGTAAAACATTCACAGCCATATTTGTGAGGAGAGATGGCGGGATTCGCACTTTCTATCCTGATGCTACCCCCGATAGTAACCCCAATTGTACGCAGTAATGATGAAGTCTGGTTAATGGGCTATCTATCAAGAACCGCGCCTCGTACTGCGATCGCTAAGGTGTGAGGAGATTTCAACTCCGCATCCATCCCAAAAAAATAAAAGCCGTGGAACATTCAATTCCACGGCTCTTGTTGTAGTGTGAGGAGCTAAACTTTCTATCATCATAATGCTAACTGACGAGTATAAACATGCTCGTAACGATTTTGGTAACAGAAATTTTTCTGCCAGTATTCACAACCTTTCTCGCCTCTGGGAACTAACACCCTTGCGTATCATCCTCACATTGGGTGAGTTTCTGTTTAGATTCCATAAAAAAATAAATAACCGTGGAAGCACCAGATGAGTCCACGGCTATAAATGTGGTGTGAGGAGACTTAACTTAAAATCATCATAAACTTCTTGGAGTCTTGGTAAGGCGCTCGTAACAGTTTTGGTAACGAGATTATTCACCAAGCCGGATAAATCACTTGCTCAAGCCTTTCCCAGACAATCATGCAAGCAACTTCACAGCAAAGCGCCACCACAGCTAGAACCAGTACCGGCTGTACAGCCATAACAATAAGCTGCTGTCTGTACTTCATTTATCAAGTCCAAAGAACCAGCTTGTAATAACTTGGCGACTGTCAGGTTTTCCCCGTCGCGAGTTTTTGCAGGTAAATTCATCATTTGGTTGAAGTCGCAGTCATACACATAACCCAGATAATCAATTGAAATCTCATCCCGACACATCAAATGCTCAATTGTACCAGTATTGAAATGAGACTCTAAAAACTGCAAATAAGGAGCATACAGTTTCTTTCTTTCTAGAGACAGTTTTGTTCTCCCAACTGGTAAGTTGGTAATCGTAAATAGATTGTTAAAAGTAATATCAAAATTTTCTTGTAAATATTGCTTGTAATCTCTTTCCAGCTTTGTTTGGTCTGGAGTGAGGGAAAATTTCTCATCTTTCGGTAATTGTGGATTGTAAACTAAATCCACGATTAAATCTGGTTCTTTCCCATAACCTAGTTGGTTCAGCCATTGCAGTGCTTTAATGGAACCATCATACACGCCAGCACCGCGCATTTTATCCACATTATCTGACAAATAGCAGGGCAGAGAAGCAACAACCCTAACTTTGTGTTTGGCAAAGTATTCTGGCAAATCATCAAATCCATCTTCAAAAAAAATGGTCAAATTAGAACGGACAATCACCTGTTTCCCTGTTGCTCTTGCTGCTTCTACCAGTGGTTTGAAACCATAATTCATCTCAGGTGCACCACCAGTCAAATCAACAATTTGAATTTGAGGAAATTTATGAATTATCTCAATCAATTGTTGGCAGATTTCTGGAGAAAGTTCTTCTGTGCGTTTTGGTCCAGCTTCTACATGACAATGGTTACAAGCAAGGTTGCAGCGCTTACCTAGGTTAATTTGTAAAACAGTGATTTCTTTTTTGGTTAACGGAGAGGCAAGTTTTTGTTTGAAAGGTGTTATCGCTGTTTGAATCATTGTCTCACTTATATAGATGCAAAATGAAAGATGTGTCTTTTTTGGATTTTTCTCTCGTTCCCATGCAGAGCATGGGAATGCATCATTTGAGGCTCTGCCTCCCAATGATTATATTAAGGCAAAGCCTCAAGTTATGCATTCCTTGCCTGAGGCAAGGAACGAGAAAACGTACGCTAAAATTAACAACAACCGCCGCCGTTATAATGCCAAGTTGAATCAGTCATCATTATTTGCTCTGGCATTAAGGCTGCAAGTTTGGCAGCAGTTTTATCACACACTGATGCTGGAATTCCACGCTGAAGAATATGACCAGCATCATCATCAAAAAATGATTCAGAACCAGCATAAATAGCTGTTTTTCCTGTGAACACACAAGCGCCATCTTCAGGAATGATAACTTTGAAAGCGACAGAATCTAGACTTTCTAAAAGAAGATTCTCTTCTAAGTTGTAAGTTTGAGAATCGAGCAAACGGTAGGGGCGACGAGCGCGAATTTCTACTTGCCCAAAGCCTGCACTTATAATACGCTGAATGTACTGTTCATAAGTGAGTGCGCCTGATAAACACATTGCTCGCAGCTGCTCATCTTTTTGCAGATGTTGCGGAATGGGACGAGTCGCAATTGGATCACTCATCTGCAATTTTCCACCTGGTTTTAATACCCGGTATGCTTCTTGCAAAGCACGGGTTAAATCCTCTGGTTCAAAGATATTGAAAAGGCAATTTTGCGCTACGATATCAACAGAATCATCAAGAACAGGTAAGTTAAAGGCATCGCCTTCGCGAATTTCTACAAAGCTGGTGTCAAACCAAGGGTTTTCTTGAGCAGCAATTTCCAAGTTACGTGCTGCAGCTTGACGCATTTCTGCTACTGGATCAACAGCAATAACAGCACCAGGACGCTGAGAAAAGTAAGCAAATTGCAAAGCTTCTAAACCACCGCCAACTCCAACATACAGTACCGTGGGTTGATTTCCAAGTTCGGTGAGATGAACAGTCGTCCCGCAACCATAGTTCATTTCCTGCATTTTGCGAGGAATTTTCAACCCTGGTAATTGCAAGGGTGTGCTTTGCACACAACAAAGTCCGACTTGCGGTGTTTGGGCGACTTCACTATAAAACTGCGCCGCTGTCTCAAGATAACTCATTGCACTCGCTGATGTTGACTACCGTTCTTAAGTGTAGCGGTAAGTAAATCAGTGAATTCATATCAAATGGGTAATTTATTTATCGAACAAATGCAGTATGGGGCGTTCAGATTATTCTCGCAGTGCGTAACCAACTCCACGTACAGTTTGGATGAGACGTTTTTCCTCATTCGCCTCCAATTTCAGGCGCAAGTAGCGAATGTAAACCTCAATAATGTTGGAGTCGCCCATAAAGTCGTAGCCCCAGACTTCTTCGAGAATGCGATCGCGCGTAATAACCTGTCGTGGATGGATCAGTAAATACTCCAGTAAATCAAACTCTTTGGCGGTTAACTCAACTAAGCGCGTCCCTCGAAAAACTTCCCGCGTGCGACGATTTAAACTCAAGTCTTCAAATTGCAAGGTATTAGTGTCGGCTTCTTGGGTTCTTCGCAAGTGTGCGCGGACTCTGGCTAACAACTCTTCGACGCTAAAAGGTTTGACAACATAATCATCAGCACCTGCGTCTAAACCAGCAACGCGATCGCTTACCTCATCTTTAGCTGTTAACAATATAATTGGTACCTGATCTCCAGTGCTTCGTAAACGTCGGCAAATTTCCAACCCAGATAAACCAGGTAGCATCCAATCCAATATCACTAAATCTGGATGAGACTCTCGTGCAGTCGTCAGTCCTGTTAACCCATCGTGTGCAACACTAACTTTATAACCCTCATAACTCAGTTCCAATTCCACAAATCGAGCGAGTTTAACTTCATCTTCAACAAGTAAAATATGCGATGTCATGAATATTTAATAACAGATAAAGTTACTTTTCTTTACATCTACTTACTACAAAACCTGATACTTTTGTATTGATATTATACAGAAACTAAGTGAAAAACCCTGATAAGAATTGTTGCACTTTTTGACGACTCAATTTGACAACAGAATTGATCACCCTCATTTGTATATGAATATACTATTGTTTCATCAAGCAAGGAGCATTCTATGTCCTTGAAATTACATAATTGGCAGCAAGAAAGACGCACACTAGAAATCTTATCTTCACTCAGTTATCGCAGAGGTGAACTCCAGAGTTACTTGCGACAAATCACGTGTGGTGTTTGTGAATTGCTAGAACTAGATTGGTCAGTCGTCACTCTTTGCCAAGATGGTTATGAGAAAGTGCTAGCGAGTAGTATAGACTTGGGAGATGATAATGATCAAGTTTATTTACTGCATGGTAGCTTAACTGGCACAGTTGTGCAAACTGGACACAGTCTAGTGGTACCAGACGCCAAAATTTGTAACGATTATGGTGAAGCACCAGAAGGATATCAAGCTTATTTGGGGGTTCCTCTGTGCACTCCTGAAGGAAAGATTGTTGGAACGATTTGTTCGTTTCACAAAACGTCGCGCCAGTTTTCTGCTGATGAAGTTCGCATAGCTGAGTTATTTGCTGAACGTGCGGCGACAGCGATTGACAATTATTTTCTGTACCAGCAACAACGACAATTCAATCAAATCCTAGAAGCTGAGGTAGCGCGGAGGACGGAAGAATTAAGGGCGGCTCAAGCTAAACTTGTAGAACAAGAACGTTTAGCAGCAATAGGCGAATTCGCTGCTTGTATTATCCACGAAATTCGCAACCCTTTCACAACAATGAAAATGGGGTTAAACTTTTTTCAAAAACTTGATTTATCTGCGCCAGCAAAAGAGCGATTATTTTTGGCACTAGACGAAGCTCATAGATTAGAAAGATTGTTAAAAGAAATATTGTTATATGCCAAACCGCAGACACTACAGTTAGAAAAAATAGATATTAATGAATTCATTCCTGAAATTCTGCCCTCGCTGCAAAATATGTCAGAAGCTGTAGGACGGGAAGTTGATTTTTATCCAGCAATGAATGAGGTGAAAGTAGAAGCAGATAAAGATAAACTGAAACAAGTCTTTATTAATCTTGTGCGGAATGCATTTGAAGCAATTCCCAAAGGAGAGACTGTGAAATTGCAAATTGAGAGTAACACAAATCGAAATCAAGTCTGTATTCATGTCCACAATGGCGGTGAACCTATTTCCCCAGAGATTTTACCCAAGCTAACCCAGCCCTTTTACTCTACAAAATCTTCTGGAACTGGGTTAGGACTTGCCATTAGCAAACGGATTGTGGAAGTTCATAGTGGAGAGCTTTTGATGAAATCAAATCTTGCGGAAGGTACCACGGTCAGCGTGCGATTACCTATAGTTACTGCATGATATCACTACCAGACGTGCTATTAGCAATAGGCTGTAACGTCTTCACCACATTCATCAGCAAGATAACACAAAGCTTTGAAACGTAAAGTCACCACTTCTTCATAAAGAGGATTTAACTTACACATAGGTGGAATGTGAAATAGCTTGCGACCAAATAGTGTAATGTCACGTTCAAAAGGACATTGAGCCGGGATCAATTTGCAGAGTGAATGAGCTAATTTGGCATTATGAATTTCTATTGAATCAAACCATTGACGAACAGGTTGCAGAAGGTCGTTTTGTGGGCCCAGTTGAGTAAAGCTAGTCATAATGATTTACCTCGTCTTGATAATTGCAAAGTTGGTCTTGTTTGTTGGGTTTGAACCCTTTCCTATATATCTATAGGGAGCAGTTGTCTGTCTTATGCAGTTGTTTTTTGTTCTCTTTTTTGGGAACACTCATTACTACAAACTCCAGTTCTAGTGTTCCGGACGATTTCCCCGATATTTTTGTTGCACATAGAATTTTTCTACTGAAAGGGTATAAACAGGCTTGAGGGGCGTTTTTGCATCACCGCCCCTACCCTTGGTTTTCACTCTTCGATTGGTTTGGGCTAGCGCCGTAAGTCTGGACTCGGACTAAACCAAAGGGGATGTCTGTCGTTAGCCCGACGCTTCTACCGTAAACTGGGTAAAGCCACGTCTGCGAAACAGGGCAAACGAAACGGACGCGCGGAGCGATGGCTTCGCCGGCCCTACGCCCCAATCCGGCGCAGCCGGATTGCCCTGTGCTTTCAGCACAGGGGGAGGGTTTTCCTCCAGAAAACCCTCCGGGCGTGATACGGGCGATCGCCGCTCTTTTGTCTTTAACAGTAACTTCTGCTGATACTTTCTCTCCAGATTGATTTGTTATGCTAATACCCTTGGTTAGCATTAACCCGTCTGGTAAATCAATAAAAAGCTCTGAAACGAGCGTAACCCAACAAAACCTTTCGGTTGGTGTTGGGTTTCGTTCCTCAAGATGTTAGCGTAGTGAGCGAAAGATGTATGGTGTGCAAACTGTTCAGTGTACTGCTATACAAAACTTGACTAAACTTTTTCAAACCTAGCCATTCAACTAAAGAAAACTTTAGAGGGTCTGCTTCCTGCTTCTACCAAGGGAGTC
>NZ_QMEB01000006.1:0-22231 GCF_012912135.1 Brasilonema bromeliae SPC951
AACGGCAGTGAAACCCAACATGAACAAGGATCAAGTGTTGGGTTTCGTCCCTCAACCCAACCTACAGATATTATAAGTGTTTAAGCGAACATGATATTATCTGAAATTTTGATAACCTGACATCTTGCATCTGGTGACATCAAGGTAACAAATATTACATAAAATTTGACTCCTTCTCGTCCGCCTAGGACTGTAAGTCCCAGGCTAATAGGCGAAGTCCATTAAAATGGAACGGCACTTGCTACAACGGGGGGAACCCCAACGCCAGACGCCTCAAGTCGCAAAGCTCGCCGGACGGAATCTTCCGCCCGGCAGACTTTGCGGGAAACCCGCCCACGGCGCTGGCTCCGCAACGCAGTGCCTCCTGAAAAAACTAGAACTGATTTTTGAGTAAATATAAACACTATTTCATAGAAGCATTAGTAGTTTACTCGTAATGGTGGAAGATCTCAGATAACTTTTTACTGTTCACTGTTCACTGTTCACTGTTTTAATGAATTGTGGCAGTGTTGAGATTTATTAAGTTGGCATTATGAAGTATCAGCAAGTACTCGTTGGGTTGGTTCTAGCGATAGTTCTTTTCTTGTTTCCCCTGTCAGCAGAGGGAGTCGGTTCTTCGAGTATTCGGCGTTCCACAGACGATGCATTCAACGGTAAGGATTTTTCTGGTCAAAGCTTGATTGGATCTGAGTATATTAATGTCAAGCTTAAGAACGTTAACTTTAGCAATGCTGATTTGCGCGGTGGCGTTTTCAATGGTTCGATATTAGAGGGAGTCAATTTGCATGGTGTAGATTTTACTGAAGGTATAGCCTACTTGGTCGCTTTTGAGGGTGGTGATTTCAGCGATGCAATCTTTACAAACGCAATGATGTTGCGTTCTACCTTTGATGATGTAGATATTACAGGTGCTGATTTCACCGATGCAGTTCTAGATCGTCTGGAAGTTAAAAAACTTTGTGCGAAAGCAAGTGGGGTGAATTCTAAAACTGGTGTTTCTACGCGTGAGTCTTTGCAATGCCGATAAAGTTACTGGATATTAGCTTAGCCGTCACGATGTTTTTGTAAGTAGAAATTTTTGGCGATCGCTTCCGAGTGAGCGATCGCTCTATTTATGTTCCCTCAACCTGGGATGAAGTATCATCTTGCCATAGTAAAAAGTCAAAAGTGAGCCAGTGCTCGACTAGGGTTCCACAGGCTACAGGAGCCAGTGCGTTGGGCGGGTTTCCCGACTTGTAGACGCCGGAGGCGGCTTCCCGGAGGGTAGCACCTGGCGTCAACTGGCGTTAGCCCGGAGGGCGTGCCGCAGGCATACCCGCAAGGGTAAAAAGAAAGAACTCTTATGCTACAAGCTTTTTACCTATTTCAAATGGTCTGTTTCTTTCCGCGCCCGCTGTACTAGTGCAAATAATAATACCTGCACGACTGGGCTGCCAACGCACTAATTTTTACCGAGGAAAATATTTGTTAGTAAAGCGATACGCCTTTATACGTCTGTTGCTACGAGTGCAATCGCAGATTATTTAAGCAACTCCATACCCAGTATACGGGCGCTTGTAAGGTGGATGCAGTCCCAAGATAATGTCTTCTTTAGGTATGCCCATCTCGACTAATTCTTGAGCAAGATTGGCTTCTGTCATATTGCGTTGAATCCAAACTTTACTATCCTTGATGTCTAAATGAATGAAACAGTTATAAACCCGTTTGAGTCCCGACCAGCCAACATCTAAAATTTGGTAGTGGTCGTGTTCTGTATCAAAGACAAGCTGGCACTCAACATTGTTATCTGAATTACCAGACTCAAGATTTGCATGAGATGTCAACAGTTGGCGGATGATTTGACGGTATTGCTCTAGTCTGTCCATTTAATAATTACCTGCTGAAGTGGCTCGTATACAATTAATTTAACTTGATATACTTTGACTGCTTCCTGAGTAAATGGTTCTTGAAAAAATGATTCAAATGTATCAACAGGAACTGCCAGATACAGAATTCTATTTGGTTCGCTCATCTGTAATGCTAGGCGGTAGTTTAAAAACTGTCCTAATGCCCCATGAAAATCGGTAATTGCCGAAGGATTTAGAAAGCTTTTGATTTCAACTGCAATCTTGCGTCCTGCTTTTTGGGCCGCCAAGACTTTCTCTGCTGCTAGATCGATCTCAAATTTCACCTTCTCGATTTTGATCGTTAGCGGATCTGCTGTAATTATCCACTGATCTTTGAGGAGTGCTTGCTTGACGGCATTATGAAATAGGTCTTTGGCAGCCATTATTTTTGAGTCCTTTAACATATTAAAACATATCAGCAGGATCAGCCGCTTGGAGTTTGCGGGTGGCGATCGCCCCAGAAATAACACACATAATAATGGTCAACATGAGCACCACTAAAGCTCGTGTTAATGTCATGTATATCGGCAAATTTGTCGCTGTTCTTGTTAAAGAATAAAGTCCCAAAGGAACTATTGTTCCTGGAAGAAAGCCCAGAAATGCGAGGATAAGAGCTTCTTCAAAAATGATTCCTAAAAAGTATAAATTGTGATAACCCATTGCTTTTAAGGTTGCGTATTCCTTCAGGTGTGCATTGACATCGGTAGAAAGAACTTGATAAACGATAATAATGCCAACAAGGAACCCCATTGATACACCCAAACCAAAGATAAAACCAATAGGGCTTTCTGTCTGCCAGTAGTTTTCCTCAAACTGAATAAATTCTTTATGAGTGAGGACTTTGACATCATTGGGTAAGTAAGCTCTTAATGCTGTTGCGACTTGCTGTGGATCGTAACCTGGTTCAAGATAAACTAAACCCAGATTAATACTCGCTGCTTGTCGTCCGGGAAACAGCCGTAAAAAATTCTGATCACTGGTAATCAGGTTTCCCTCAGCCCCAAAGGAAGTCCCCAATTTAAATAAGCCATTGATAGTAATGGTATGATTTTCTGCTTCGGTAGTAACAGTTTTACCTTGTTCAATTTGAGCGATCGCTTCTTGATATTGCCCTCTAGAACCTTTGTCAAATAAGAAAGTATCTGGTAGCTTAATCTTATCTAACTGTTGGTTAACTTCTGGTAGACCAAAAGCTGGTTGCTCAGGATTGAACCCAAGCAGTTGAATGGAAGTTTCACGACGAGTTTGGGGATTTTTCCAGGTGATAAAACTCACATACAATGCTTCTGCCGACTTTACTCCTGATATCGAGGAAGCTTGGTACAGTCGCCGCCGGGAAAATGTAGACAGATTTTGCATATTACGACCTTTCGGACTGACTAAAACAATGTCTGTCTGCAAAACTCGGTTGAGGCGAGTATTACTGTCATAAAGTGCAGTCTGAAAGCCAAGCTGCATGAACATGAGCACATCAGCAAAAGCAATACCTGACAATGCGACAAGCAGACGGCTTTTTTCATGACTCAGTTGCAGCCATCCCAGAGGTATTCGCCGCTGTAACTGTTGTATGAATGCAATCAAAGTGAAATCACCACCTTAACCTGTAGATTGGTAAACTGAGCAGCTTTCTGGCTTGATATCTTATCGAGTCGGATATGCACTTCCACAATTCTGGCGTCAATATTAGTACTAGGATCGGTATTGATGACACTCTGGCGACGCACTTGTAAGCCTATCCGCTCGACTTTTCCTTGCAGTTCACCAGGTAGAGAATCACTGATAATCCGCACATCTTGCCCAGGACGGATTTTACTGATATCACTTTGGTAAACTTCCGCAACAGCATACATTTGGCTGGTTTGCCCAATTTCAACAATGCCATCACTTGATACCACTTCCCCTGCACGTGTGTGTATCTCCAACACTTGAGCATTTTGTGGTGTTCGCACGTAAGCTTGTTGCAAATCTTTTTGAGCTTGATTCACTTGTGCGATCGCATCATCAACTTCTGCTTTTGCTGCTTCCACATCCACTGGACGCACTTCAGCTATTTTCTGGAGTGTGGCTTTCGCCTCGCTAATTTGTTGACTCAGCGTTGTGTTAATCCGGGTGAGAACAGCTTGAGCTTCACTGATTTGCCTGCTACTGGTATCATCAATACGGGTGAGTATTGCTCTGGCTTCTTTGAGTTGCTGTGTTGCAGTGTCTACACTCAGGCGTTTACTATCAAATGAAGACTTAGAAATTGCACCATTCGAGTAGAGTTGGTGATTGCGCTGATATTCGGCTTGAGCGTTGTTGAGTTGGGCTTGCAATTTCTCAACAGTTGCTTGTTGCGCTATCTTATCGCCTTGGGACTGTGCTTTGAGTCGGGCGATCGCCTCCTCTTGCGCTATCCTCTCACCTTCCCACTGTGCCTTTAATCGCTCAACTGTGGCTTTTTGTGCTTCAATTTCACCCTGTTTTGCACCTGCTTGCACTTTAGCAAGGTTTGCCTGTTTCACTTTCACTTGTTGCTGTGCTTTAACGACAGCAGCTTGAAGACGATCTTTGCTGTCAAGAATAGCAATCACCTGACCTGTTTTAACTTCCTGCCCCTCCTTGACTAACAATTGTCCAACTCGACTTTCTTGACTAGATGTTGGTGCAGAAATTTTAATAACCTCTCCCTGTGGCTCTAGCCTTCCCAAAGCAACGACTTTTATGATTTTAGAAATGGTTTGGTGAGATTTTTGGATCTCATTAGACTTGTGTGACTGTAACTGCCAGAACCTGTATGTTGTCACCCCTGCAACAACAAATGTTATGACAGCTGCCAGTATTGTCAGTGGGCGACGGCTATGCTTAAAGAATGAGGAACCGCTAGCTGTTGCATCACGCACCATAAGGTGCCTCCTGTGGGACAAAATAAACTAAATAGTTTAATTCCTCTTTTTAAACTAAACTGTACAGTACAAGCTGTCAAGAAAATTTTCGCCCCAGTGCGCGTGTTGCATACACTCCATATAGGGGGGGGATTGTTATATCCCTACAGGAAACCTTTATTGCAGAGTTGCAAACACCTATAGCCGGCTATTAGCAAGAGATGAAAAAATGAGAAAGACACAAGCTAATAATTTAGATCGTAAACTGTCAGAAGAAAAAGTGGATGCCATTCTGGCAGGTGCCATGCAAGAATTTTTGGCACATGGCTATGCTGCGACAACAATGGATCGGGTGACAGCAGCAGCAGGCGTATCTAAAACAACTGTTTACAGCCACTTTCAAGACAAGGAAGGACTATTTACTGCCCTGATACAGCAACTTATACTGGAAAAATATTATGCATCATTTAACCCACAAAAAGCTCAATTGATGGAAGGTGAAGCATCTATCATCCTGCGTCACTTGGCATTCAGTATGCTAAACAACATTATAGGTGACCAGCAGGTGTTAGGATTAATGCGCTTGATAGTTGGTGAGTCTGGACGCTTCCCAGAGTTAGCACGAGCTTTTGTTCTTAACCTTGAAAAACCATTCTTGGAGGATTTGTGTCAATTCCTCATGTCCCGTCCTGAACTCAACTTACCTGATCCAGAAGTTGCTGCGCGAGTCTTGGTCGGAACCTTAGTACATTTCATCTTGATTGAGGAAATACTTCATGGCAATGATATTTTACCAATAGAGCGGGAGCGCCTGATTAACAACCTGATTAGTTTGTTGACTGCAAATCAGACTCAGAAGGATTTACCAGCAGATCAATACTCAGGGACAAGGCAGAAATCTTTCAGGCGTAACCGTAAGAATTCCGGTAAGTTTGAGCGAGATTATGACTCTGAACCGAAACGTTTAAGATCCATCAGACTCACAGATACAGCTTGGGAAAAACTGGCCCAAGTCGCTGCTAAACATGAATTGACTCGCAGTGAGATGATTGAGATCATTGCTCGTGATGGTGAACTGACTTGAGGATTCAGAATGAGTTCTTTGAAGAAACACTTTTAACAGGGAACAGGGAATAGGGAACAGGGAACACCCGAACAGGGAACAGGGAATAGGGGAGCAGGGAGATGGTGTTTCTTTCGTATGTTGCTGGTGGTTTTCTACCTAAGCGTGAGAGGCTCAGGTTTAGCATGACTTGCAAACTTGCGTATATACATGGTTAAAAGAATCAGTGATATCAAGTTCGGGTGATTACTTATAATAAAATTTATCAATGTAGGTTGGGTTGAGGAACGAAACCCAACATAAACTCAACTGCGGGTGTTGGGTAACACGAGCGTTCAACCCAACCTACAGATATTATAAGTGTTTAACCGAACCTGATATGAGACTAAGTTGCGTTCTATAGCAGTTGCCAGGTAGGTTAGGACATGAACTAATGAGAAAATACGGACACCACGAGACTTTCAAGCCTGTTAAGAGTTCCCTGCTATAACGGAGAACTTAATGTGATTAAGATTGCTGATACCAATTTGAAAAAAGAATGCGACAGATACACACTCCCAAACCCTTGTTATGTTTGGCTTTCTTCATTTTGCGAAAAGTTAAGCCAGTCGCTTGCGGGGGTTCCCCCCGTTGTGCGAACTGGCGTGCGCGTCCGGGTTTCCCGGCGCAAACTTTTCAAGACGAATTTTGATAGCGCAGCGTGGCACGAAGTGCCATATTTTGAATTTTGAATTGGTATGAGTCCCTCCCTTGCCCGCTACTTTGCATGGAACAGCGACACACTTTGTGCTTACACAATTGACTTGTGCTACCTGAGAATTGCAACTTGTCAGTGTTGACTGTTCACGGTTTGAACGTTCATCAGTATATCTGAGACATCGGTGCGCGAAATCATTACGTAGTTGTACAAAGTTCAATACACTATTGCGGGCGCGATCGCAATTATCTGTGTCGCTTTTCAGCTATCAATTAACATGAAACAAGTATCATGTTAAATTTATTACTTTTGACTTGTGTCTACATCTGCATCTGTTATTTGGTAGATATTTCTAGAGATAGTGGTCGTAGTAGTGTCTTTTGTCAACAAACAAGAGGGAGCTTCTGGAATGATTGAGAAGTTATAAAATCATGACATTTAAGTACTATCACTTAGTGCTCTATTTTTTAACTTACTTAAATTGTTCATAAAATTTGATGGCATCTTTTAAAGGGTTAATCAAAATTGAGCGCAAGCGTTTTTCGTTGACATACACTATCTTCTGAAGTTGATTTCAGGTTTAGTTAATAAAGGGAATTTACTTTTGCTGGGGTTTCATGAAAATTATAGAAAACGGGTAACCTAGGCGTGATGGCGGTTCTAGACGTTAAAATTATCGCCTTATCGTATAAACCACTTCTGCGCTGCCTCAAAGAGTACATAACTCGCTTCGCTTAAATTCAAAGTATGCCTGCGGCATGCTGCGCTATCAAAGTATGCCCTATGCCTGCGGCACGCAATCATGCGAACGGGCACGCTGCGCGTATGCGCAAAGCGCACGCCCAAAGGGCTAAAGCGAAGCGTCTCCGCAGGAGATACAAAGTTCAAAATAATAACTCTTTTTTTTGAATTCCCGAAGGGGCGGTTGCCCGTTTTCTACAGAATCAGTCCAAGGCTTTAATGCGTCAAATTTCTCTCATATCTGCAAGAAATGAGTACTGAATAAAGTCTATATTTGTAGTACTTTTTTTACTTTGTATTTTTTCTGTAAAAATCTTTGGTTAAATTAAGTATTATTACTGATATATTTTCTACTAATAAAATAATAAATTATTACTGGATTAGTTACTTTAGTAAAAAAACACACATTTTTTTGAAGCGAGGGATGCTGCATCAAAGCGTGAGATGTTTACGTTGTTTTGCGATGTCTATGGTAACTAAGTCTACAAAAAATCACTGTATAGACATCGCGGAATTTCAGGACAATTAACTCCCTAAGTTCTATATCCTTCCGTAAACTGCGCGGTTATGGGAGAATTCAAGATTCAAAATTATAAGATTGAATTTGAGTAACTTTGAGCACTCATCTTACGGAGGAGATGCCAATCGCGCGTAGCTTGTACGTAAGGATAGAAAGACTTAATTAACAGTCACAAATAATACAACTAGAGGAATCTCATGTTTCATCGTCACATTGTCTCGGCGTGTTTGCTTGTGTCAGGGTTTGCCGTATCAGTGCAGACAGCTTATGCTCAGACCCCTCCGGTTCCATCAGCCAGCGCCCGCGTCGCTACTTCCTACAACAATCCGCTTTATTCTAACCTACCCATCACCGTTTTCATAGAGACAGTAAGCAGCAATAATAGCCCTGTAAACAGCGAGTATACCTGCGTCGGCGTTGCGCCTGGAGCAATCTTCTCACAACTCACCTGCGGTGTTCCTGGCGGATCACAACTCACTGGCGGTTCTAATGGTTCGGTAGCAACTGTTGGTCCAATCATAGTCGGTAAAAACGACGCTACAATTTGTTGGGCTGGTAAATTTTTGTTCGCGCCCAACAAATACGCCTATCAAAGTGGCTGTTCCACGCCGAAGCAGATAGTAATTGATACACAAGCCCCTGCCAATCCAGCAGCACCACCAGTCCTACCGAACCTACCCCTTCCTGGTCTTTCTCAATAATCGCAGTTCAGGAAAACTTGATAAAAGCAAGACTAATACCAATCTGCGTTCAGACATAACAACCCCAGTCCTCTCCCAATTTGAGCTATCTACAAGATGCCAGTCATGGATATCAATTTGGGAGAGAGGAAAAGGAGGCAGAGTAAGCTTCGTACTACCTTTGACTGCAACTTATTGAGGCATTCTCCCGGTTAAAAATCGGGAGATTCAGACAAAAATGTTCTGTGATTTTTGGAGAACTGCTTTAAGGGTGAATGACGAAAGCACGCTTATGCCCTATGTCCAGAGGACATGCTGCGCGTACCCCTACCGGGGGTGCTTTGCGCTTACGGACGCGCCTACTTGCTCGCAGTTTGTTTGAAAATACTTCCATGCCTCCAATAAGAAAGTTTCTTACTCAAGCACTCAACTACTAGAGAGTCAAATTTTCATGCTTCATCGCAAGATTTCGCCGCTTATGCTTCTATCACCGTTCTCGGTACCAGCTGCGACAGCATCCCCACCAGAAAAAGGCAATCCCCAGTCAGTTGAGATGCCTGAGAGTACGCCTAGCCTCACGGACTTAGTGCTGCCTAACAAGGACAAAGGCATAACAAAAACAGAAGTTGAATTACTTATTACACAGGCTATTCGAGACCACGAGTTTAGAACTACTGTCCACGCTATATTCATGATAGTTGTAGTCTACACAGCTGGGTTCTTTTGCGGTTTCTTGTTATTCCTAAGTCAGTGGACACCGCATCACTAACAATACGGTTCGGTTAAGCTATCAACGACTCAGCCCTCAACAAAGTAGGGCTGGGAACCGCATTACTGATTCTCAAAAATCTTTGGAAGATTGCTATGGCTTGATTTATTTCCCCTGTCTACTTACTTTTCTTTCAAAAAGTACATCTTCATGCAGAACAACTATAAGCTATAAAGTCTGTCCCGTTGTGTTCTGAATGTATTCCAAAACTTTTTGATAAGAATCTGAATTACTTACGGGGTTAATGACTACTGAAATAGTACTACCTGGTAACCAAAAAGTTATCCTACCATTATTTGGTTCATGACGAAAACAACTAATACTGTCGAGGTTAATGATATATTCGTTCCTTTCATAAAGAATTTTTACCCAAAAGGATTTCTCGAATTCTAACCCTGTTATATGTTCTACATAATCTAAAATCTTTTGATAGTCTTCTTGGTTACTTTGGCGGTTAATAACTATTGAACTAGCACTATCTGGTAACCAAAAAGTTATTCTGCCATTTCGTTCATGACAAAAAGCTGTAATCTGCTTCAAATTGATTATATATTCATTTCTTTCATAGATAATCTTCACCCAGTACGCCACAAAATTGCCTCAATCCTCAACAATAATAACGGTCAGCGCTACACTCATAAACAATTTTAGTGGTATAATTTATAGTTTGTCATTAGCCATTGACAATCGAACAAATGACTAATGAACGGCAGATGCTTTATGCCGGGGAACCCGTCCACCGCACTGCCTCCTAATGACTATTTAAAATACTTCCAGTGGTGTTTGTACCTGAGAAGATGGATAATAACGAGCAATTGTCGCTTCGATAAAACCTTTAAATAAAGGATGAGGTGCACTGGGAGACGATTGAAATTCTGGATGAAATTGGCAAGCAATAAAGAAGGGGTGATTGGCAATTTCGATAATTTCTACTAGGCGTCCGTCGGGAGAAGTCCCACTAATGAGATAACCAGACTCTACAAAGATGTTGCGGTAAGAGTTGTTGAACTCGTAACGATGTCGATGGCGTTCATAAATCACTTCTTCTTGGTAAAGTTTGAAAGCCAAAGAGTTAGGAAGCAAACGACAAGGATATAAACCTAAGCGCATTGTCCCGCCCAAATCAATGACATCCTGTTGTTCTGGCAATAAATTAATAACTGGATTTTTGGTATGTGGATCAAATTCAGCGCTGTTAGCATCTTGTAATCCGGCGACATCTCGTCCCCATTCTATGACTGAACATTGCATTCCCAAGCACAAACCTAAGAATGGGATTTCGTTTTTTCGAGCATATCTAATTGCGGCAATTTTGCCATCTACCCCCCGGACGCCAAAACCTCCTGGGACTACTATTCCATCCACACCTTCGAGATAGGTTTCGGCTGCTTCAGTTTCTAGTTGTTCTGAATTTACCCAACGCAGGTGCAGTTCGCTACTCATCGCAATTGCTGCATGACGCAAAGCTTCCACAACTGAAAGATAAGCATCACTCAGCTGCACGTACTTACCTACAATCGCAATTTCCACCCGATGAGTGGGACTGTATAATTTTTCTACTAGTGTTTGCCACTGCGCCAAATTAGGTTGGTGTTGTTCCATGTTCAGCAACTCTAGTGTTTGCTGTGCTAATCCTTCTCGTTCTAAATTCAGGGGGACTTCATAGATACTCTTAGCATCTTGAGATGGGATGACGCATTCTACTGGTACATCGCAAAATTCAGATAATTTGTGTTTTAACGATGTTGGCAGTGGGCGATCGCACCGACAAATTAAAATATCCGGTTGAATACCAATGGATCTAAGTTCTTTCACCGAGTGCTGTGTTGGCTTAGTTTTCATCTCACCCGCTGAGGCAATCCACGGCATCAAAGTGACGTGCATATACACCACATTTATTCGTCCTACATCCTTCCTGAATTGACGAATTGCTTCCAAAAACGGTAGTGATTCAATATCTCCTACTGTCCCACCAATTTCTGTAATAACCACATCAGGATTTGTATCTTTAGCAACTCTAATAATCCGTTCTTTAATTTCGTTTGTAATGTGGGGAATAACTTGAACTGTGCCACCATTATAATCACCACGACGCTCTTTATTAATGACGGCTTGATAAATTGAACCAGTCGTCACGCTGTTCAACCGGGACATAGAGGTATCAGTAAAACGTTCGTAATGTCCCAAGTCCAAATCTGTCTCAGCACCATCTTGAGTCACAAACACTTCCCCATGCTGAAAAGGACTCATGGTTCCTGGATCGACATTAATATAAGGGTCGAGTTTGAGAATTGAGACAGAATAATCTCGTGACTTGAGCAATCGCCCCAGACTTGCTGCTACAATTCCCTTACCAATACTAGAAACAACACCGCCAGTTACAAATACAAACTTAGTCATAGTATTTTTAATTTTGCGCAACTTCTAGAAACACATGCCGTCATTGTGCCACAGTCACCCCCTTCGGGAATTCAAAATTCAAAATTATAAATTTCAAATTATAAATTTAAATTATAAATTTATTTTTTTGAATTCAACCCCCATGCTTTTAGGGGGAGGTGCTTAACTCCGCTCTTGTTGTCAATTATTCTTTTATTTTGACGTGAGATCACTTTTAGGATTAATCTTATTAAGTTCTATAGTCACCCCCTCTATCGCTTTGGCTCAAGAACAATCCCTCAAGGTTGTTTTTCCGAAAACAAACTACCAGACTTCTGCACAGAAAATTTTCTTTCTTGGTACAGCACCATCAAGTGGAGAGGTTTTGATCAATAATCAGCCAGTAACCCGTAGCAAGTCTGGTCATTTTGCCCCAAGTTTCCCCTTACAGTTGGGAGAAAATCTTTTTACTGTCCGCTACCAAAATCAAGAAATCCAGATTAGGGTGACAAGACTTTCCACTCAACCGGAAGTCCCACAGGGATTAGGCTTTGCAAAAGATTCTCTCACGCCAAGGGTGGACATTGCCAAACTTCCAGGAGAACAGATTTGTTTTAGTGCGTTAGCCCCTAGGGCGACTCCCTCTGGGAGTATCGCCCCTGGAACCGCTTCCTCTGGGAGTATTGCCGCACCGAATGTGAGTGTTTCTGTAAAATTGGGAAATCAAACTGTTTCTCTTTTACCCCAACCTCAACAAGCACAACTACCAGCAAATTCTGCCGCTTTAACAGGGCAAAACCAACCCTCAACCCAGTCTAGCGCTGGCAAATATCAGGGTTGTACGACAGTTCCTCAGTTTAATCCTCAACTGTACGGTAACAACATTGTCTCTGGTGCTGTTGCTGAGAATTCTGCCAGAAATATAGATTTGGGTAAACCAGAATTCCAACTCACGCTGAATGGTAAAACAATAACTCAACAAGGAACTGGAAAAGTCACCATCCTCTCACCTGAACAGTTGGAAGTTGTAGAGGTCATAGCAGACTCTGGAGTTGCACGCACTGGTCCGAGTACAGATTATTCTAGACTAACACCTTTACCTAAAGGCACACGAGCAGCAGTCACAGGACGCGAAGGTGAGTGGTTGCGTTTGGACTATGGTGCTTGGATCAATACTAAGGAAACTCGTCCTTTACTAGGAGCAGTTCCTCAACAGAGTATCATCCGCAGTGTTGGCTATCGTAGACTTCCTAGTATGACAGAAATGGTTTTCCCGCTGCAAGTTCCTGTTCCTGTGAGTGTGCAGCAAGGTGACCAGACTTTTACTCTAACTCTTCATAATACCACTGCTCAGACAGATATTATTCGCTTAGATGATGATCCTCTAATCTCTCGCTTAGATTGGCAACAATTACCACCATACGTCCCAGGGGGACAGCCAGGAGTGCAGTACACTTTTAACCTCAAAAAAGCTCAACAGTGGGGGTATAAGCTGAGGTACGATAACACGAGTCTGGTGCTATCTTTACGTCACTCTCCTTTCATCTCCTCTACTAATACTAGGGAAACAAGGGGGATGTTCGCCATACAAAAGCCGTTATCTGGAATCAAGATTTTACTCGATCCAGGACATGGAGGAAAAGAATCTGGTGCATCCGGACCAACAGGTTATCTGGAAAAAGATGTGAATTTGGTGGTTTCTAAGTTAGTGCGCGATGAGTTGGTGAAGCGAGGAGCGAAAGTGGTGATGACACGGGAAGATGATAAGGAAGTGTCACTACCTGATCGTGTGGCAATTATTGATAAAGAAGAACCAGCGATCGCCATCTCCATACATTACAACTCCCTACCCGATGAAGGTGATGCCGAAAAAATCAAGGGAATGGCAGCCTTTTGGTATCATCCCCAAGCTCACAGCTTCGCAGTTTTTATGCAAAAGTATGTTGTTAGCAAGTTAGGACGACCATCCTATGGGGTCTTTTGGGATAATTTAGCACTGACACGTCCAGCAAGTACACCGTCTGTCTTGCTGGAATTGGGTTTTATGAGCAACCCTAATGAATTTGAGTGGGTGACGAATGCTCAGGAACAAAAGAAGTTGGCAAAAGTCATAGGTGATGGAATTGTTGAGTGGTTCCGTAGTGCCCGCTGATGCCTAGGCTAAATATGTACAGCGTTGGAAAACAAGGTTATTCTGGGTCTTTTCTGAATTAATACTGATGATAGTCTAATAAGCTGTTCTATATTTAACTTACATAATTTGTCGCCGGAAGCTTTTTATTGGCTTGGCTCATTCTGGAAAGTTAGATGTGGTTCAGCTTAGCAGTATTCAATTAGGTAGAACACACAGCAATGCTGTGTCGCTATCATGTGATTTGTATAAATGACAAATCACATGTAGTGTCAGAAAAAAATGCAACGTAGACGTGGATGATCTCATTCTTAAAGTTTTCTTATACCAAAGTTTTAGTTCTTTATGAAGTCATTTTTTTGAATCAAGAAGGCACAATATAGGTAGAATAGTCCTTTGTGGCACTATGCGTGATATTTTATTATTTTTATTTTAGGTAATTGATAATACGTTATTTAATCTTATAATAAAGTGAGTTGACGATTTTTCGTATTATTTAATACAATATTTTCAGCAAAGATATTTCCTATATAAGTAGCATCTACAACATAGGTATTTTCCATAACTATGTAGTCAACTCAAATCTTCCCAAAACACTTTTTCTTAAGAAAGGATGAGCCATGGTGCAAACTTTAAGCGTTTCTGGAACAACCAACTATACGGCTGCCGCTACTCCCCAAATTGTTGCCGCCAATTTGACTATTTCTGACCCTGATAGTAACACTCTAAATGGTGTTTCGGTTATCATTAACTCTAACTTCAAGACAGATCAAGACCGGCTTGGGATTGCTGGACAGAACGGTACCAATGGCACTATCAATAATCTGAACTGGAACTACGACACAACAAGAGGGGTTTTAAGCATAACTGGTACCGCTTCCAACGAAGCTTACCAGAATGCACTGCGCCAAGTTACTTACAGTAATATCAGTGGCAATCCCACTACAGCAGTGCGTAGCATTGAATTTTCTCTGGGGACGACCTTAGGAAGTGCAGAAAATAACCGCTTTTACGAGTTTGTCTCTGCTCCCAATATTACCTGGACAGATGCTCGGTCTGCAGCTGCTAATCGTGAGTACTTCGGACTCAAAGGTTATTTAGCAACGATCACCTCTGCGGCAGAAGAAAACTTCATCCAAGGCAAAGTTCAAGGAAACGGTTGGATCGGAGGTAGCGATGCTGAGACTGAGGGGGACTGGCGTTGGGTAACAGGACCAGAAACTGGAACCCAGTTTTGGAGTGGAGGTCCAAATGGTACTTCTGTTCAAGGTCGTTACAACAACTGGGCACCTGGTGAACCAAACGACCTTAATAACAACGAAGACTACGCCCACATCATTGGTAACTCCGCGATTGGTCAAGCTGTACAAGGTAAATGGAATGACCTTCCCAACGCTGTGCAGAGTGGAAATTATGTATCTGGCGGTTACTTTATAGAGTACGGTGGCTTACAAGGCGATCCAACTCTACAACTGACTGGTAGCGTCAGTGTTAACGTGACTGGAAATGCTTCAGCTAATGCTAGGACTTCTAAATTTGATTTTACTGGCGACGGCAAACCAGACATTCTGTGGCGGAACTCTCGTACTGATGAGACTGCTCTTTGGAAGATGAATGGTACCACATTAGAAGAGTCAATCTCACTTCCGAAAACCTTTAGTAATGCCTGGGAAATTAAAGGTCAAGGAGACTTTACAGGTGATGGCAAAGTCGATATCCTGTGGCGGAACTCTCGTACTGGCGAGAATAGCATCTGGCGCATGAATGGTACTACCTTAGATCAGGCAACTTTAACTACCTCAGTCCCTGATCTTGCCTGGGAAATTAAAGGTGTATCAGACTTTACAGGTGATGGCAAACAAGACATCCTGTGGCGCAATAACCGCACAGGTGAAAATTCAATTTGGGAAATGGATGGTACTGCCCTCAAACAATCTACCTTGCTTCCCTCAGCAGATACTGCTTGGGAAATCAAAGGTCTCGCAGACTTTACAGGTGATGGCAAAGACGAAATTCTCTGGCGCAATAAGGGTACTGGCGAGAATGCAATCTGGCAGTTGGATGGTACTACCCTCAAACAGTCTACCCCACTGACCGCATATGCAGGAGATGCTTCTTGGGATATTGTCGGTGAGGCAGACTTTACAGGTGATGGCAAAGTCGATATCCTGTGGCGCAACTACCGCACAGGTGACAACGCTATTTTGCCGATGGATGGTACAAATCCACAACAGGTTATTTCGTTGACTCCAGTCCCGGATACTAACTGGAAAGTCGAAGGGCTGGCAGACTTTACAAATGATGGTAAGGTTGACATTCTCTGGCGCAACTCTAGTACTGACGAGACTGCTATTTCGCGGATCAATGGTTCTAATTTAGAAGAACCGCTTGCACTTCCCAAAACTGGTAGTCCTTCTTGGGAAATCAGCTTCCCAACTTCCTACCCGGTTTGAAGATAAGTTGCATAAGAGTGAATTGACTCTGTGATTTAATTTCCTCGCAGGTGTGGTCAATAGTTTTGTTTATCACACCTGTGAGTTTTTATTTTTAAACAAATTTTAACTTCGTTAGAAAATTAGAACAGATTGGCATTGGAGATTAGTCAGGCTGTATTGCCTTACGCCACCAAACTCGTTTCAACGGTTCGCCTGTTTGCTCATCCAATATTTCAAGCGTCCTTGTCGCACCGCCCCGTCGAAATGGAATAATTTTCTTAACCGAACAGTATTGGGGTGCAACGGACGTTAAGCGAACGCGAGTGCGTGCGCCTCTGGCGCTTAGCTCTGCCGTAGGCGATCGCTTGCTGTCACGCCCCAAACTTCTCATCATCTGGTGTTCGCCGCCACTCGTGCAAAATTGGTATAGTAAATAAACCCCACGCCAAACCAGTCATCAACCCAAAAGGCGTAACAACGTAATTATTAAAACTCCACCAACCTAAAACCTCTGCTGCCAATTCCAGTGGATACGCCATCATCAGAACACTAGCAAGCGCCGCACCACTCCAACCATACTGTTTTAGCCAGTAAAAACCTTTACCACCTGTAAATCCATATAACAGACGTGTTATCAATAACCCTGTCACAGTACCGTAGCAACGCATACACACAGCCATAATATACGGTGGTGATAATGCTACCCCCATCTCCGGCTGCGGACATACATGAACGCCCATGAAATAAATAATATTCGCAATTACGGGTAACATCGGCAACCCAGACGCCGCCAAAAAAGGAGCAGTAAGTGGTCCCACCACCATCCCTGCTAATAAGAAATCAGCAACTGCACTCACCCAACGAATTTGAAAGTGCTGAGTAGAAGAACTTTTTTTAAAAACTAATCCTGGCAACATTTCTTTCTTCTTTCGTTTTTCCTTGGCGTCCTTGGCGTCTTGGCGGTTCGTTTTTCATACGCAAGGTGGGCAATATTGCCCACCCTACCTTCTTAACTCACTTTAGCAGTATACGGACTAGTTAACTTCTGCAACTGCTGTAGTAACAAACTGAGGAACAACCCAACATCTGTTACCACACCAACTGATTCTATAGAACCTCTATCGCTCAACTTTGTCACCACAGCTGGATTAATATCCACACAAACCATCTTCACACCAGCGGGAGTCATATTCCCCACGCCGATTGAGTGCAGCATACTCGACAGCATCAAAATCATATCTGCACCTTTGAGCAGTCGGGCGTATTCAGTTTGTGCTTTGATCAAATTCATTTCGGTATCGGGCAAAGGACCATCATCGCGAATCGAGCCAGCCAGACAGAATGGAACTTTATTACGGACACATTCATACATGACGCCACTCTGAATAACCCCAGCCTCAACAGCTTTGGCAATACTACCATAACGGCGAATGGTATTAATGACTTTTAGGTGATGGCGGTGTCCACCGCGTACAGCCACACCCCGCTTCATATCCACACCGAGAGAAGTTCCCATCATCGCTTGCTCAATATCGTGGACGGCGATCGCATTTCCACCCAGTAACGCCTGCACGTATCCTTCTCTAATCAGTTTCGACAGATGCTCACCGCCTCCAGTGTGAATCACCACTGGCCCCGCTGTGACAACTACTTTACCTCCGCCATCTCGGATTTTACGTAATTCCCAAGCCACTTGTTCAACGACAAGTTCCACACGTCGCTCGCTGGAAACTCCCGACGACATAAAGCTGAATTCTTCAGCATTGCGTTTTTCCCGTGATTCTGTTTTGCGGACGGTGCGAATACCTAGCACATCCACAACCACTTCTTCGCCGACTTCAACGTCGCGTAGTAGTTTACACTGTGCTACTATGCCTTTGGGTGTTCGAGTGATGGCGATCGCCCCATCCATCCGCTGATTCTGTACCTTCACCCATTCACCGTTAATCCGCACTTCGGTGGGATAAATCGTGCTAACGTAAAAATCATCAGGAGCTACCCCTGCTTGAATTACCGGCTCCAATTTGGCATCGCGCTCATCTTGAGGCAAGTCTACCGCACCCAAATCAATCAGATGCGATATGATGCTTTCCATCACCTCATGGGAAGGCGCTGAGACTTTTACCTCAGCTGCTGATGTACTTTGTCGCTGCTCTCCCAGTGAGAAATTTAGAACTTGGAAGCTACCGCCGTTATCAACAATCAAATCCAAAGCCCGGTTAATCAAGCCAGAGTCAAGCAAGTGTCCTTCTAGGTTAAAGACGCGACTCTCCACCGACACATTCGCATGAAGTTCTTCCCGTACTGGTTCCGTCACCCGTAGCGTCAAACATTTCGCCGCGCCACCAGCTTTGAGAAATTCCGTCAGCGGTGTTTCAATAACTTGGAAACCAACTTCTGCAAGGCGTGCTTTCAGTGGTTCACTCGCCTTATTCATCACAACAATGCTGTCCACATTCACAGCATTGCAAGCAAAGTTGACCGCATCAGCTTCTGTAATCGCTATCCGTTTTTGTTGCGGTACCCGCATTTCAATTAAGCGGTTGGAGTAGGAATCAAACGCTGGTGGATAGTATAGCAGATAACCATTAGCCAGCGGACAGAAGCAAGTATCTAGGTGGTAGAAACGCTCATCAATCAGTCGCAACGACAGCACCTCAATATCCAGCCATTTTGCTAGATAAGGGTGAGAATCTAATTCTGTACGGAAACCGTATCCAGCCCAAAGCCAGCGTCCTTCCCGATCCAAGAGTGCGTCCCCTGCACCTTCAAAGGGTAAGTCTTTGGGTAATTCGTGGACAGTGTAGCCGTTATCCTCAAACCATTGCTTGAAATAAGGTTCCTCGCCCTGGCGCTCTTTATGTAAAAAACGACTCAATACAACTGTTTTCCCTAGTACCAAACCAGCATTTGCCGTAAACACCATATCGGGCCAGCCTTTCTCGGGTGGTACTATGTCAACAATTGCGTTTTCTTTAAGGATGTGATGCAGTTTGTCCCACTGTTCTACAGCACGGTCTTGCGATGACTTGTGAATGTTCCCTTCCATCCAGGGGTTAATCACATAGTCTACATCGTAGTAGTGGGGAGGACAGATTAAAAAGCGAATCTGGGAAGTCATATGGTTAGATGCTATTAGCCTTTCTCTTATACAAATTTTTACGGTCTCACAACGTATAGTTTAATACTGTTTACCGTGCTAAAGTCAAATTTCTGTATTTTTGTAGACAGTAGAATGCCCATGCTCTATTTTATCCTGCAAGGAGTACAACGCGGACTACTTTAGTACTCCATCTTCCATATGCGCTACTCGGTCAGCCAAATCTAAAATCCGTGGATCATGGGTCACAATTAACACTGTGCAGCCTTGTTCTTTTGCTAGTCCACGCAGTAACTCCATGACCAAATGTCCGCTGTGAGAGTCTAAAGCAGCCGTTGGCTCATCCGCCATGATAACCTGTGGACGACCAGTTAAGGCACGGGCGATCGCCACTCTTTGTTTTTGTCCTCCCGATAAATCACGAGGAAGCAACTTTGCTTTATCACCCAGTCCCACTTGTTCCAACAAAGCTTGTGCTTCCTTGCGTGCGAATTTTCCACGAATTCCTTTTACATTCAACGCTGTTTCTACATTTTCAATCGCTGTGAGTGCTGGAAACAAGTTAAAATCCTGAAAAATAAAGCCAATGTTCTGTCTTCGGAACTTAGCTAGTTCAGTTCGAGACATTCTCGTAATTTCTTGCCCAAGTAAATAAACATTGCCAGCCGTCGGAGTCAAAAGTCCCGCTAAAATAGACAGCAGAGTCGTTTTCCCTGAGCCAGAAGGTCCCATTAAAATTTCTATATCACCCTTTTTGATCTCCCAGTAAACTTTTTTCAAGATTTGAAGGCGCTGCTGCTTGGAATTGATAACCATTTCCACCCCCTTGGCAATAATTGCCCCTCTTGGGGTGTAATTCATTTGATATTTGCTCTGAGCAAATTTATCAAATTTCTTTTTATAATCAGCCATCTCCTCAAATTCTTTAGGCATATATAGTTTTTAATTATTAGTTGATAGTTGAGTGCTTTCGACTACTAAATATTTACTGTTCGGTTTTTGTCATAATTAGCACTGAATTTCAGAAAAGTTAATAAGTACCAAGAAAACTATCCTTTAAAAACAATCGCTGGATCCACGCGCGTCACTTTTTGAATGGCAAAAACAGCAGAACCGACGCACATCAACACTGTAATTCCGAAAACAATCAGTGCTGATACTGGTGTAATTAAAATGACAATTCCTTGTGTTGTTGATGTCCAAGCTGCTACTCCTACGCAAAGAGCGATTCCTGGTAGATAGCCTAAAATTGCCATCCAAATTGCTTGCTCAATAATTACATTGTAAATAAACCAGTCAGATGCTCCCATTGCTTTGAGGGTGCCAAATTCTTTTATATGATCTGTAACAGAAGCATAGAGAATTTGACTCACTACAACTGCTCCAACAACAACGCCAACCACCGCACCAAGACCGAGAATAAATCCAATTCCAGAGCGAACCTGCCAAAAATCTTGTGTGATTTTAGACATTTCTTGACGAGTGTAAGCACGGCTATCTGGCAAAGCCTGTTCCAAATCCCGCTTGAGTTTCGCGATGTTTTGACCTCGTTTTGCCCGAACCAAAACGAAGCTAATCTGGTCTGTTGATACTGGCTTTTTAGCAGAGGTACCCACATTATTTGGAGAAGCTGTTGTCTGAGTTCCGTAATTTCTATAAGTATTAGCAGTCTCTAAAGACGTGAACATTAAAGTACCGAAGACAATTGATTGAGTTCCTTGAGTGAAACCCACTAACTTTGCTGGAATGTTGTTAATTTCTCCTACCTCACCCAACCTTTTGAGATCAATAGAATTCAGGTTAGTTTTGTCAATCATGAAACGGAACGATTGCTTTAAGTCATTGAAACGACCTTCAACAATATTTGAGCGGTCAAATAACATCCCCTGTGGATCTGCACCAACCAGCGTAATAGAATTAATCTTGTCTGTTGCAAGTTCACGCCAAAGCCCACCATCAATAATGACAGCTTCAGCTTTGTCTACACCTTTGACTTTGCGCGCCTTGGTAACTCGCTCGTAGGGAATTGGTATAGTTAGCCCCAAATGCTGCATATTTTTTGAAGACACCCAAATATCAGCACGGGATTGATCAATTAACTGAGAAGAAGAACGAGCAAACCCATATTGAAGACCTGTTTGAATGGTAACTAGGCTAACAGCAAATAAAATTCCCGCCTGCGCCACCAAAAAGCGAGGAATGTCTTCCAGTAAATTTTTACGAGCAATTGAAGCCATAAAATGAATTTAATCATTGGTCATTGGTCATTGGTCATTAGTTGTGCTACTAATGACTAACTGGGCTAACTAGCACTATTCGTTTTAGAATATACTCTTCCTTTCCAAGTTCCTCCTCGCTTTTGCCAATGACGCACAGCTGAGTCTATAGTCATAAGCGTATATAGGAGCGCAATTCCTGGAAGACACAGTGCCAACCAAGGTGAACACCTATAAAATCGGATCGTAGGCAAGTAAGCGCAACTCATAAGTAGCCAGCCTAATGAGCCGACGCACGCTACAAGCCAAGTTCCTGTGAGCAAACCGAAGATTGCACTAACAGGTGGAACTATGTAAACAAGTATCATCCCTAAGACTGCTAAGATTAACAGCCCTAAAGAATAATTTAGCTGGGTAAAGGCAGTTCGGGCTACCATGTCCCAAACTGTTGACAGCGAGGGATAAGATCGCAAGCTGTGAGTTGAGTCGTCTAGTCCTAGCCAAATTTTGTGAGATGAGGAGAAGGAGGGAGGGAGTGAGGGAATATTTTTTTCTTCTGCTTCTCGTGCTTTCCCAATCGCCTCATGGGGAAGTTGGGTAAAACAGCTAGACTTTACTGCTTGCCCTAAGGCACAATCATCAATGAGCGCATTACGAACAACTTGAATACCACCAATCCGGGTTAAAGCTTCACTCGCAATTAAGATACAACCACCAGCAGCAGCAGCTGTTGGTTTTGTAGAATCGTTC
>NZ_QMEB01000006.1:22241-57098 GCF_012912135.1 Brasilonema bromeliae SPC951
GTTCACCCAAGGGAAGGGGTAAAGTTTTTGAAAGAAAAAGACAAACGCTGGAATGAGAAATTTTTCCCAAAAACTTTCACACCTCAGCAGCACCATGAGAGAAACAAGTTCTAAATTCTCTTGTTGCGCCTTTGCTACCAAGGAGCGGAGATTGTCAGCATCATGTTCAATATCAGCATCTGTCAAAATAACATACTCTGGTGAATGTGTCAAGGTTTCTACATACTCAATACCTTGGTGTAACGCCCATAATTTGCCCGTCCAGTCAGGAGGTAAAGGTTGTCCAGAAAGGACGTGTAATTGCTGAGTTTTGTTTAATTCTTGGGCAACACCAGAGGCAATATTTGCTGTTCCATCAGTACTGTTATCGTCTACCAAAACGACGGTGAAATGACCAGGATAGTCTTGGGTGAGTAGCGATCGCAAAGTCACAGGAAGTAATTCAGCTTCATTTCTGGCAGGAACTACCGCACAAATGGCAGGGAACTTTTGTAAATCTGTTTCCTGTCTTATTAATCGTTGGTCACAGCGCCAAAATTGACCCCAAAACCCCAGTAATATCACCCAAATTGTCAAGGATAGAACAGAAAGCCATAGTCCAATTTCACCGCTCATTGTGTTTTCTTTTTTTCATATAGAAAACACATTACAATGTCACGATTAGACAGGCAAAGAATTTTCTTGTTACAGCTTATAAGAAGCAGATGTGGTTGAGGAGTAACGGAAACGATGCAAATTCAAGATAAACAGACAGTTTCCCGTGTCAAGGATGCAATCGCCAAAAATCAGAACTATCTTCTTTCCATTCAATATCCTGATGGATACTGGTGGGCGGAGTTAGAATCCAATGTCACCATAACAGCGGAGGTTGTCCTCCTTCATAAAATTTGGGGAACAGACCGAGAAAGACCATTACACAAAGTTGAAGCATACTTACGTTCTCAACAACGGGATCACGGTGGATGGGAACTTTTCTACGGTGATGGAGGAGAACTGAGCACTTCGGTTGAAGCATACATGGCGCTGAAGTTGCTTGGTGTACCAGAAACAGACCCCGCAATGGTGAAGGCGCGGAAGTTTATTTTAGAACGCGGCGGTATCAGCAAAACTCGCATTTTTACCAAGTTACACCTAGCCCTGATTGGATGCTACAGCTGGCAAGGCATTCCTTCTTTGCCACCTTGGGTGATGTTGTTGCCCGATAATTTTGTGTTTAACATCTACGAAATGTCGAGCTGGGCAAGGTCAAGCACTGTCCCTCTACTGATTGTCATTGACCGCAAACCTGTTTTTGTGACTGATCCAGGAATCACCTTGGATGAATTGTATGCTGAAGGTGTCGAGCAAGCCAGGTATGAGTTGCCCAGCAATGGTGATTGGACAGATTTATTTATTACTCTCGATAATGCCTTTAAGTTAGCAGAAACCCTGAATCTGGTTCCTTTCCGAGAAGAAGGTATTCAAGCTGCAGAGCGCTGGATTTTAGAACGGCAAGAAGCAACGGGCGATTGGGGTGGTATCATTCCTGCGATGCTGAATTCACTGCTAGCTTTGCGCGCTTTGGATTATGACGCAGCAGACCCCATTGTAGAACGAGGACTACGAGCAGTTGACAACTTTGCCATAGAAACTGCTGATACCTACACAGTGCAGCCTTGTATTTCCCCTGTATGGGATACTGCTTGGGTAATGCGAGCTTTGATAGAGTCAGGTTTGGCATCAGATCATCCGGCTGTGGTTCGGGCTGGAGAATGGTTGTTGAGCAAGCAGATTCTGGACTACGGTGATTGGGCGATTAAAAATAAAAAAGGAAAACCGGGGGCTTGGGCGTTTGAGTTTGACAACCGCTTTTATCCGGATGTAGATGATACTGCAGTTGTTGTCATGGCTCTTAATGAGGTGAAACTGCCGAATGAAAAACTTAAAGCTGCTGCGATCGCCCGTGCCGTAAACTGGATTGCATCTATGCAGTGTCAGCCAGGAGGCTGGGCAGCATTTGATATGGACAATAATCAGGAGTGGCTCAATATGATCCCCTATGGTGATCTCAAAGCCATGATTGATCCAAACACAGCTGATGTCACCGCTAGGGTTTTAGAAATGTTGGGCTGTGGTAATTTGTCAATAGATACACGTAACCTAGAACGAGCAATAAGCTATCTCATCCGCGAGCAAGAAACTGAGGGTTGCTGGTTTGGTCGCTGGGGAGTAAATTACATTTATGGAACCAGTGGAGTACTTTCGGCTTTGTCGTTAATTGCGCCAGAAAAGACGCAAGTCAGTATAGAACGGGGTGCTGCTTGGTTAGTCGGGTGTCAAAACTCAGATGGTGGCTGGGGCGAAACTTGTCGCAGCTACAATGATCCAGCCCTCAAAGGACAAGGACCCAGTACTGCTTCTCAAACAGCTTGGGCAATACTAGGCTTAATAGCAGCAGGTCAAGCAACTAGCAAGTTTGCGAAACTTGCTATTGAGAAGGGAATTAACTACCTGTTAGAAACTCAGCAGTCTGATGGGACTTGGTACGAGGCAGATTTCACAGGGACTGGCTTTCCCTGTCATTTTTATCTGAAGTATCACCTCTATCAACAATATTTTCCTCTATTAGCTCTGGGTCGCTATCAAACAATATCAGAGTTATGGTGAGAGGCTGGGTCACGAAACATCAAAGTTAAGTACCGTAAAACTTCGCTTAATTCATAAACAAATATAGTCAGATAAGCTGCTTAATAAGCATAAAGCTATCTGACTATTGCACAACAAATTGGGAATCATATTACCTTCAAGCAGCAATCTGAATAACAATGCTGACTTAACAGCTTACAATCTCAGGGCGAGTCAACCTTTGAGTCGTTATGCTTTGAAGTGGGTGCACCACAATTGCTCTGTCCTAAAGTGTCAATTCATCTTAGAGGAGAAAAGCAGCGAAACAGTCAAGTCTGTCTGGAGTTGGATCACAAATAACAGCCGTCTGCTCATACTGAAAATACGGCATATCAAACAGTTAAAGCATGAAAAACTCTCCACAGGATTTAGTTGCAGTTGAAGACCTTCTTATTGCCGTCCAAATTACAGACACTGATGACATTGTTATAGTTCAAGGTGAAGCGATAGTTGACTTAGCCGAATTCAATCTCACACCTCAAGAAGTTGATAAATTTGAAAAAATACTGAAGACAATAAATGGTAGGCTGGCGGAATCATTTCAAAAACAGTTTCCTGCTACCTCGGTTATCTCTGAAATTCGGAAAAAATCACAGTGCGCAGACGCATCTACCTAAAGATTGAATCCACTTGGTAGAAGCAAGA
The DNA here is from genome assembly GCF_012912135.1 of Brasilonema bromeliae SPC951. GTDB lineage: Bacteria > Cyanobacteriota > Cyanobacteriia > Cyanobacteriales > Nostocaceae > Brasilonema > Brasilonema bromeliae. The sequence continues at coordinate 25,551 of NZ_QMEB01000006.1, forward strand.
AGATAACAAAAGTGAGTATTTTTTATCTTAATTAACCGATAACTCACTAAAAACTAAGCTTCTAGCTAGTCTGTCGCTAGAAGCTGTTATTTATGAGTCATTACAATGAATGATAGGAAGTAATAAGTTTTGCTATCTCTATGACCAAATCATCCGGCTCAATGGGCTTTGCCAAGTATGCTTGGAACCCAGATATCAAAGCAAGGTCACGCCCCTCTTGTGTATCCATAGCCGTTACAGCAATAGCAGGAATTCCTCCCAAAGGAGGACTAAGAGTTCTGACTTTACGCATTAACGAATAGCCGTCAACTTCTGGCATAGCAATATCAGAAATCAAAAGATTTGGTTCAAATTGTCCGATGACCTCTAAAGCATCTAAGGCTGATGCTGCAGTCATCACTTGCACGCCATAGCTTTCAAGAATAAAGGTGATTAAGATACAGGTATCAGCGTCGTCATCTACTACAAGTATCCGTAACCCCCCTAAAGACTGAAAATCTTCTATATCATCGTTAGGATGACGATTCTCAGAGTCATTCGACACGATAAAAGTGCCTCCTAGTTGCTTACTCAATGAGGGGGGAAGTCCTGCTGGGAGCTAGGTGGGAACTAGCTACCTAGTGGGCGTTTGAATTATCAGTCATGAAATCAACTTTCAATCATCGTTAGTCTTATTCCCTATGAGATACCTATATATGCCGTCTTCACACAACCCCTAAAAAATTTGATAATTTTAGCAGTTGATATTAAGGTAGCTGGAAACGCCTAATTCAAGCCACCAGCCCCCAAACTTTCGGTTACTCACAGATAGCCTTAATTCTAATAGAACTGTGCAGCTAAATACCGTGAGCAAAGCATTTCTAGGCGTGCTTTCACCAGTCAGCCTTCCACTATTTCTTACTACTCTATCTGTGCATTATGACGAGAGGGTATGAGTAGGAAACGACTATAAATGTACGGATAGCCTGACTTTGCTAAAACGGAACTTAATGATTAGCTAAAAGACATCCAGTAAGACTTGCCAACTAAAATATGACTGATACGATTTCACCAAAATCCTAATAGAATTTACTTGCCTTGCCTCAAGAGCCTCCCCCAATTCATGCAGATCCGACTACCTTACCCCAAGTTATGTTGATTTATAAATTTACAAGACAAAAACCAAGCGCGAATGGGAAAAGCGTGCGAATATAAAGAAAACCTTAAGACGTTAATGATCCATGATCACCCCAAAAATGATGCAACTCCTCTGGGCTGTCATCGAATCTACCCACGTTAGCACCCTTCTGGGGTTTGACGATGCTGCCTTAGTACAATTGCTCCTCAAGCAGTTTAAAACCCAGCAGGTGCTTGATGCTCAGGCAACAAGCCGCCTCAATACTTACATCAAATCTAAACTGCCCCTCATTCGCGACACAGCCGCAGGCAGACTATCCACCGGGCAAGGCAGTTATTAGCACACAAGAGCGAACACACAAAGAGCGTGCAAAACATTTCCTTGGATTGAAATCAGCACAATGTTATGAATCACTGGCTAGGTATTGCCCTGGTAGCTTATCTCATGGGAGCCGCACTTGAGGGGGTAAGTACAGCCAGTCAGCTATCTCAAAAGGTGCCGGAGCTAGCTAAAGGCACACAAGACAACCCTGACGAATCTGACGCTCCACCAACAGGGCGTTGGCAAATTTTCGCAGCCATTGCATCGGTAAGTATTTGTGGAGCTTGCGTTTGGCCCTGCCGCCTGCTCCACCGTTCAATAAAAGGGAAGCAGGATTGCCAAAAGGACTGAAAGGGCATGTAAAGTTCAATATCTATACATTTACACTCCCACAGCTTGTCACCGTGGAAGTGTCAAAGAGGTTTATATTCAAGGTCTTTATAATGGCTGACCTCGTTTGAAAGAAGAAGTTTTATCTTTTATTTAGATTCTCATCTAATTAGTCATTAATTGTAATACTTAATATTTTTTTTAGATTTGGGTTCTGAATATTTTTTTGTTTTTTTCCCATCCAAGATTACCAATAATGCTCCAGATGTTGAGAATTGAGGCTTTTGTGTGGGTAAGAGTGATTTTCCTTATCCCTGTTTCCATAGCGTGCATTGGCAGTCAACTCTTATTTTTGTTAATTTTTCTTTATAATCAGTTACAATTTCATTAGATAGCGGTCTAATTAAGATTGCAAGGAAGGCAACAGGTATGCGGATGCAAGGTGTTTCACTGGCAGAGGCAGCAAGGCGCTTGGGCGTGAGTCAAAGCACTTTGTATGTGGCTGTGCAAAAAGGTCAGATCCCTACTTTTAGAAGAGATGGCAGAACAGTAGTTGCTACTGGAGCATTAACTGAGTATCAAATCAGACAACGCCCAATTTCTGATTATAGACTTTAAACGTTTCAAGATTAAATCACGTATTCACGCAGTTCAAGAGTATGAGATAAGCGCTAGTGATATTGCTTGATCGCTCCTGAGCACTTTCTTATTGGTGCCCGCAACTTCATATCTGAAGGGTGCGCGATGCCTTATGCCTCAGCGTGTTCTTTATGGTTTCCACGCTACCTGGATTTCGTCTGAACAAATGGCTACTCAAGGGAGTTAATGCTCAACCCACATTCTATAGTTGACGTTTTGTAGTCATATTTCTGTGAGAAAAACCAAAGTCAGTAGATCAAATCGATCTACTGATTTTTCGTTTATCTGCGTCTGTCGTGTATTATTGACCAGTAGCATTGATTCTCCAGCTTATGAGTATCCCATTCAATCAAAAATTTGGACTTACAGTTAGTTTTGCTACCTTATTATTTATCGGTTTAGCCAACACTCACCTACGTGCTCAGTCAAAAACTCAACAGCTATCTCAACAACATACGGCGACACAAAATTTATCTCATACTCAACAGCAAAATTCTGCCCTACTTCAACAGCAGATTCCCTCAGCTTCAAGTCAAGAGAATGCTTTTATTGTTCAGCAAACCTCAGATAACAATCTAGACAAACAAAATACTCGTCTTTCTGAGCCAAAGTCAGCACCAACATCAACATATTATCAAGTTATTGACGAGTTACAAAAATATAAATTTAGTGTTCAAGGGAATCAGGTTTTCACTTCCGGAAAATTGCCGACGACGAAAGTTAATTTCAATCAATCAGACTTACTCACAGTTCTCGTTAATACTAGAAAGTATTATCAAGATTACGCTTCAGAAGACCAAAAGGTTTTACGGACAGGAGTACTTGCTACTCAAGGAGTAAGTGTAGAAGACATTCTCAAAACCTTAGACTTCATGATTACTGTTTTGCAAGAAGATATTGCTAATAATCGAGCGACTCGTTTACAAGATCCTAATTTTATCAACACTAATTTCCGTGTTATTAAGTGGTCTGCCTATAACTCTCCAAGTTCTACTAGTCAAAAACAATTGCGAATTACAAAATATGCAGTTTTTACTCATCCAGCTTCTCATAAGAAAACATCTAAATATAACATACCAATTTATAGCTTAAAAGATAACTCAATAGCTGAAAAATTCTACACTAAATATACAAAGCAGGATGTGTTATCAGGTATTTATGAATCAGGTGGTAAAGAATTTGGAAAAGTAGAACCCCTCGCTTACTTAACCCGAGAAGGTTTTGAAGAAGCGCTTATGGAGGGAACAATACTTCTTAATTTTACGGATGGATCCAAAGCACTTTTTAATGTTGATAGAAGTAATGAAATGCCTTATCTTCGAGGAGTTGCAGCCACATCACAAAAGCGCTATTGGTATTTTAGACAAGTGGATGATATCAAGGGTTATGGATATAAGATAGATGCAAAAATTTCTATCAAACCAGGAGTGACTTTTGCTGGAGATGTCTTAAATATTGGTTTAGGTAGAGTGATTGTTCTTGAGTATCCTAAAGATGGACGCAAACAACTACAATTAGGAGTCCTTGCAGATACAGGTGGAGCATTTTTACCTAATCTTCATCAACTCGATTTTTTGGCAGGTATTTTTCAAGGTAGAAAAGATTTTGGGCAGCATACTAGGCAACTACCTGAATATGCTACAGCGTATATTTTAGTGAAAAAGTGAACAAAGAGTTTTTTCAACCACAATCTAATACTCTTGTATAAGTGGATGAAGCATCAGTTCATCAATGACTACATGTGATGGTGCACTGAGCGTATAAATAATGGCATCGGCTACATCGTGTGCGCTCAGCCATCCTTGATGTGCGGGATCTCCCTGAGGTTGTGTATGGAATGATGTGTCAACCAGACCTGGAAAAATAGTGCTTACCTTAATGCCAAATCGTCGAACCTCCTTGCGTAAAGCCATCGAGAAGGCATCTTGAGCGAATTTTGTCGCACAGTAAGCAGTTCCTCCGTCACAAACTCGTTTTGATACATCGGATGCAACCATGACAATGTGTCCGTGTCCTTGGCGCTTCATATGCGGTACAACCTCACGCGAAAACAAAAAGGTACCTGTAACGTTGGTATCAAAAAGCTCCTGCCATTCACCAAGAGAGTACTGTTCAACTTCGCCAAATTTTCCTATGCCTGCATTATTCACCAGAATATCGATTGAACCGAAACGTTCAACGCAGTGTTGAACGGTGGAGACAACAAAAGGTTCTGCTGCAACGTCCCCGGCAAATACTTCACACTGATGTCCCTGGTTTTGTAGGTGCGCTTTGAGTTCACCTAAGAGTTCACTTGAGCGAGCAACTAACGCAAAGCAAATCGTATTGTGTGTTTCAAGCCTTGACACCAGTGCTCTCCCGATGCCTTTTGTGGCTCCTGTGATGAGGATTGTTTTCTCTTTTAGCATGAATACATTACTGCTATGGCTTCTGGTCTGGCATTGTTATCCTTCTTTTCTACAACAAACATCTTAATATGCAATATTTCTACATTGAACTAAACAATTTAAGCATGAATAAACAGTAATATGGAACTTCAATATTGATTAACGACTGTGCAAGGTGCGGCGCTTGGCGACAACATACCCGGAGAGCGCTATCGTTACTTTGTCCGGCGATGTCCGAGCAAATGTCGCGTAAATGTATCAGTGATTCTACATTTGTTTATATAATTGAATTTTTCTCGCCGACTTACTTATAGCGACCAAGATGCTCGCACTCAGTTCACACGCATTGAGATGTTCCCACTGAGAAGCTCATATAACTTGGAAAATCTTATAACCACACGATTAACTCCAGTATTTCACATCAATATACTGTGAGGTTATTACGCATTAAGTGTGTTAAAAATGTGCGTGACACCATTCATGACGCCCATCTATAAATGATGTGGAGTTTTAAGTATGTTTCGTGATACAACGACTCGTCCTGAATTATTGGCAAGGATTGCCGATAATCAGCACAATCCCCGCCAGATTATCAGTGTGCAAGAATTAAAGGTTTTGAACGAGCGCTCTAACTGGAAAGGGCTGGTTCAACTGGCTTTTCATCTAACCGTCACTGGATGCAGTGGCTACCTGTGGGCGACAAACTTTGGCAATTGGTGGTTGGCAATACCAGCATTGGTGATCTACGGTTTTAGTATTGCTTGCATGTTTGCGCCTATGCACGAATGTGGTCACAGAACCGTTTTCGTTAACAATCGTTTAAATGAAACTGTTGGTTGGTGCGCAGGTTTACTATCATTTTACAACAGTACATTTGACCGTTACTACCACAAGTGGCACCATCTCTACACTCGCATTCCTGGCAAAGATCCGGAACTAACTGAGCCTAAGCCGAGCAATCTGGGTAAATACTTGTTAATAATCAGTGGTTTACCTTGGTGGGAAGGAAAGATACGCGGGCATTTTCGCGCCTGCATCGGTCAACTTGACGATTGCCCATTTGTGCCACGGACAGCACGAGGTGAAGTGATTCGATCCACTCGATTACAATTAGCTGTTTATGCAGGGGCGATCGCTCTTTCATTTGCAGTCAGACAGCCTTGGTTTGTGCTTTATTGGCTGCTACCGCTCGTTGTTGGTCAGCCGATTCTGCGTTTTCTTATGCTGGCGGAACATACAGGTTGCACTCTTGACGCTAATCTGCTCACGAATACGCGTACAACGCTAACACTTTGGCCTGTGCGATTTCTCACGTGGAATATGCCGTTTCATGCAGAGCACCATTTGTACCCATCAATTCCGTTCCACGCGCTGCCAAAAGCCCATAAGCAATTGAGTTCGCACTTTGCCCACATTGATTCGGGCTATATAAAAGTCAACTGGGATATTGTGTCTAAACAGGGAAAGTCGGCGGTATGACAAAACTTCTTTGTTGATACCCCAACTGTTCGAGGGTTACCAACCCTCAGGAAATCATCTTTTCCAACGCCATTTGCAAATCTTGCGTTATCTCATTAACAGCGCCTCTTGCTGCTTGACGACTTGTCTGATAAACTGACCAACGTTGTGTCACTGAAATTGGCTCACCTACTGTTAACCGTGATTTTCGCCAACCTAACCGAGGTCGTGCAGGATTTTTCTCCCCTTTTATCCGTGCGATGACGTCAAATAAGATTAAAGAGGTTTCGGCAAATCTCTCAAAAGTAGGCTTTTGTTGAACATAAGTTCCTGTGACAGCGACAAAACTCTCGGCTAGGCGCATATGTAGTATCCGCAAAGATGCCTCTTCAGCAATCCAGTCTGCCAAGCCGCGCTCCATAGGTGATAATGCATGCAAGTTTGGCAAATCCTTTCTGTGGATATCATCCCAGCTTGCTGACTCTAAGCGGCGACAACGCTCAATGATAGTTCCTTGGCTTTCCAGTCCAAAAAACTGCTCAGCTGCTTGTAGGGAATTATCTAAAACCGTCTGCAGTCGAGCCTCAAGTACGTGGTTACGACTTGCAGATGGATTTATTTGCGTTGTGACTGGTGTACTTTGATGGTAAAAGCGAGCGTAAAATTGTTCCATTTGGGAAAGGATATGTTCACCAAGGCACAACAGTCGCTCATAGAAAACTTTTTCTCGCTCAACCAGGTTTGATTCACCAACTTTTTGCACTTGTTTGCCGCAATCTGCTTCCAATTTGCCCAAAAGCCAATCTAGTTTTGCCCAAGATGGATTGATGTAGCGATACTGATTGGCGATTGGCACAATAAAAACTTCCTCAGTTCGGTTCGCTTTAAGCAAATCTTCTACACACCAGAAGCCCATATGAGCAACACCAGGTTCTAAAGGGCTGACAATTTCGCTATGTCCATTAGTTGCGCCTTCAGGAGCTACACTCATTGGTAGTTGACCATTGGCGAATAAATCCCGCGCTGTCCGCATACCAACCTTGTCTAGCCGCTTACCTCGATGAATCGGAAAGCCCCCTAACCCAGAAAAGAACCAACCTAGCCAATCCCCAGCCCACAGAGTCATCCCCCGGTCATAGAGAAAATGAGAATGAATCGGATATTGCAATGAAATTCCCCTTTGATGAGCAACTTTCGGTACAGCGTGGGAGAGTAAATACATCATGCAAAGGGGATCATCAACCTCTGGGTGGCGAAATGCCATTAAAAAGCGAATTTTGCCAGCTTGAAATTGTTGGTAGAGATCAACTAGCCTCTCGACATTCACAGTTTCAACCTCCGCGATACCAGCTGGTAACCACGGTCGAGTCCGAAACCGTAGCAAAACAGGCAGTGCCCATTTGGTGATATGGTACACTACTGGGTTAAAATGCTGGGGAATAAACTCTAGGGGCGGTTGAGCTTGTTGAATCGAATGAGGCAAGGTGGTTCTCCAAGGTGTGTTTGTGACGCTCCTACACCGACTGCAAGCAGTACGGTGTGGGCTTCTGGCAGAAATTATCTTTCGGTGAACTTCGTTCGTGGTACTCCAACTGTTTTCCACTACCGCAGTTTATAGTCAGGTTCGCGTCCTGCCCGACTTGAATAACCACAGATACGGCTCTATGTCAAGCCACATCTTCGGTAATTTTGGAATCAGCCATTATTTATGAGCCAAAAAGACCACCAAAGTTATAACCAACTCCTATTGATAAACCTATATCAGTATCACTGAAAAATGCGGCATTCAAAGCAGCTGTTGCTGTAAATCGAGGAGTTATGGGCACATCAACTCCACCAGTTACAAGAAAGGCAACCTCAGAACCATTACCAGTGTTGATAGCTGCACCTGCCCCGATGTATGGGGCAATAGGTAACGGAGCAGCAAAAGGATCTGATAACTGCTTGAATGAAAGGTCGTAGGTTACGGGAATTAAGATACTTGTGTTGTCTCCGATCACTGCTGCGGGTCGCACTGATATGGCATTTGTTAGCCCGATTTTGCTGATAACCATAAAGTTACCATCACCCAAAGCAGAGTTACCACCGAGACCAATGTTGCCACCAATTCCAATATAACTTGAACCACCACGGGTTGGTCTGCCTGGGTCAACACTAATATCTGCTTGTGCCACTTTAGATTTAGACGATTGAGAAGTTGATTGTTGAACTTCTGCATTCTGGGAATCTATGAGTGCTGCAGATGAAGTTGATGTTGTCCCAGGAACAGGTGTAACTACATTATTCGCGGCTTGTGTGCTCGTTGGTAACTGCTGCGGGTGATTTACATTTGATACTGGCGATAAATTATCTTGTACAGCAGTGGACTCTACCGGAGTAGGGCTAAAAGCTGGTGGGTAGAACCTTTCTACTTCAAGATTTACCTGATTAACAAACGCATCAGTGCTGGGAGACTTGATGAACTGCTGAGTGCTTGTGGAATCTACCGTTTGGGCACCAGCAGATAAACCGCTTCCCAAAACCGCCATAGCCGATAAACTCAGCAAAGAAAATACATTTTTACGGGAAATAATAATGTTCACGTTCACTCCTGAATATTGCCTAAATGGATAACAGTTATGTGGTTTTTAGTCAAGTTTTGGCAATATCCACTATTAAACATCAAAATACCAATTTCCACATCTTCTATTTGACTAGATTACCTAAAGTTTGAAATAAGAATTTTGACGCATAGATTCTCAGTTTGACAGATGACAAAAAATATTTATATCATGGGAAATATAGGAATCCAGTTTGGTTTATGAGCGAACTCGTTGAGCTAGGGAACTCTTAACGCTTAACAGGGAACATAAACTGTACCTAGCTGAACAAAAATCAAATACGAGTCCTATAGATCTATTGGTAATAAGAATCTAAAGCAATAAAAGAAAGCTCTAAGCTACATCAGCTCGTTTTCTTATAAAAGAATGAGATTTGACTGGCTCTGACGCTCCAAGTACTGACTCTTGTAAAAGCAGCATCTGCGAAAGTCTTTTGGCGCATAGCAGATACAACATACACAATCATTAATTTGGAAACAAATTTTTTCCAAATTAATGTTCTTCTTAATACACTATTTATCTTATTATAGCTTTATACAGTTTTCATACATGGCTCAAAAGTGTGCAAATTTTGGTCAAAACCCTTAAAAGGACTATATTTTAGACTTTTGCTAACTGTAGATACACTGAAATTATGTCGTTTTTTTTTATGAAAAATATGTGAAGTGACGATTTTGCTTTACATTTTCATGATAAATTGTCACATGTAATTTACATTTACAGCCGTAAAAGTGAAACATTCAACAAAATCAAACCGTAAATACGCCTAAAAAATCGAGAACTAAAGCACATTGCTGATCTTATATCCAAGTACTCCTCTCGTCCTTATGTTCTACAGACACGCTGCTTTGAACATGAAGTGTGCACTTTGGGTTTATGGGACACTGACTCGCGCTCATTCAAAATTCAAAAAGCTTTGATTCTGAGCTTTCTAGCTGTTTTGAATCATATGCTCCGCGCCCAACGTACTAGTAACGAAATATTGTATCGGCTATAGAAAACCCAATTCAGTTAAGTGTTCTCAGTTGGATCATCAAAACAGAACTGATGGCGTGGAGTGTACGCAATACTCTCAAAGGCGATGTTTCCTGTGTGGGGTGAATCGTCAAATCCTCTAGAAATTCATAATTCTCACATAACTCTCATTGAAATCTGTTCATTGGCTGAAAGATAGGTGTTATACACAACTAGGATGAAAATGTAAAATCAGCGCATTACCGAACTCTCAATATGCTCTCTCCCTTCTCATTATCTGCTGAGTAAATTAACCGAAAGTAAATCTAAGCCCAACTGTGCAAGCTATGAACAAAGTCAAAATTTTGAACTTGGAGATTGACAATTTATCGAAGTTAGAGTTGTTAGAGAAATTGCAATCGGGAGTAGTATTTACACCCAATGTTGATCATCTGATTAAACTACAAGAAGACCCGGAGTTCTTACAAGCATATAGCATTAGTGACTATAAGGTTTGTGATAGTCAAATTCTCCTTTACGCATCTAAGTTTTTGGGGACGCCAATAAAAGAGAAGATCTCAGGTTCAGATTTGTTCCCGGCTTTCTATAATTATCACAAGAACAATCCAGACATCAAAATTTTTCTTTTGGGAGCAGGTATAGGGATAGCCAGCAAAGCTCAAAATGAAATCAACCGGAAAACAAGCAGGAATATTATTGTTGCTTCCTATTCTCCACCTTTTGGATTTGAAAAAGACGAACAAGAGTGTCAGAACATAATTAACATGATAAATAGCTCCGGTGCTACTGTCTTAGTTATCGGAGTTGGTGCCCCAAAGCAAGAAAAGTGGGTATGCAAGTACAAAAATATGCTACCTCATATAAAGATATTTATGGCGCTGGGTGCCACTATTGATTTTGAAGCAGGAAACTTGAAAAGATCTCCAAAGTGGATGAGTGAAGTTGGTTTAGAGTGGTTGTTCAGAATTTTCTGTGATCCAAAAAGATTATGGAAAAGATACTTAATAGACGATCTTCCTTTTCTCAGATTAATTTTGAAACAAAAACTCAATTTATACATAAATAAAGAACACAAGAAGAAAAACCCGATTTGGCAAATTGCTAACAAATTTTAGGTCTGGCTTTAACACTCACTTTTCACTTACTCAGCTAAGTTTGCTAAGTAAGTTTTTCGAGATAACATTTCTGGTGTAGTATTGAGTCCTACTTTCTCTATAATTTGCTCCCAACGGTACAGCCAGTCATGACGCAGTAAGGAATTCATGAGATTATCTTTACGAATTCTATTTAGATGATCAGGTCGTGCATCTAATTCTGCTATGATATCGGCTACATTAGCAGCATCGTAAGGAATTTCAATTACTGCATTAGACCAGTTAAAGTAAGTTGTGTAAGCTTCACAAACTGGAGGAGTCCCAATCATAACTGTTTTCCCTGCAGTTCCCTCGAAAAAGCGAGAACCTAACTCATCTTGACCACCTGTTTGACTGTTTATTATTCTTAATGCTACTACTTGATTAGTTAACGCAGCACCTGATTCAAAAGTTTCTGCTTATCAGTATTGATACTTTTCCAGTCATCTAGTAAGATACCTCCGGTATCTTTACTATTGGGATTCCAGCACCAGTAGGTAAAGCTTAGCTTTTTCTTGTCAACGTAATCAACGAACTGTCGCTGCCAAATTCCCTCTTTAGATTTAGTATCTACTTGATTTCCACCAAATTCACCAATCCAAATCGGGGCGATACCTTGAGTCGCAATATAGTGAAATCCAATCTCCAAACGTTTATACAAATTACCAGGAAGTATCGGTTCTTTAACCCACGGGAGATGAGAAGCTGCGTACTCATGAGGAGAATATACTAGCTTTTTTGGCACCTTCAAACGCACTGGGTATTTCAGCACACCTTCTAAATTCGCACCCCAAGCATAGATTGGCTGTTTCTGACCTGGCACATTTCCCACAACTCCTTCTACCAAAATCAGCCATTTTGGGTTTACACTAAGAATTTCGTTTCCAGCCCGTTCTGCTGCTAACCGCCAGTCTGTGGCGCGATCGCCTGTTCCCCAACTAGCAGAACCATGAGGTTCGTTTTTCAGATCCGCCCCAATAACATTGCTTTGGTTTTTATAGCGCTTTGCCAAAAAAGTCCAAGTGTCAATCCAGTCCTTTTCAGTAAAACCGTCACCATACCATAACTCTGGAATCTTGTCATCTTTAAGAGTGTGACTGTCTAAAAGAATAAACAATCCCTGACGCTGCGCCTCCTGAATAATCATGTCCATGACCTCTATTGGAGTCTTAGCTTGAAAATCTTTATTTGCACCAATATAAAAATCAACACCACTGATATCACGAGAACGCAGTGCTTGTACAGAATATGGCAAGCGAATGACGTTGTAACCCAGACTTTTCATCTGAGCAAGCATATCTTTGTAACTTCTCACCCAAAGTCCATGAGGAACATGATGTATTTGTTCTATCCCAAACCAGTTGACGCCACGCAGTAAAACAACACGATTTTTAGCATCAATAATCGCAGAGCCACGAGTAGACAAAGGAGGGACAATAGTCGTAGCAGCTTCGCTTCTTGCCATGTCAAATTGCTTTACAAACAACGGCGAACAACTACTGAAAATTGTGTAAAGTAACACTAAAGTCAAGCCAACTGCAATGTTTTTTGTGATTTGTCCCCACTTTTTGTAATAGTAAGCAATGGAAAAACCAATATTGCGTACTATGGTAAAACCCTGTTTCACAAAAATTAGTCTACTCACAAGACATCGTTAGTTATTTGATAGAACTACATACCTGCTGCGTCTGCAACTTTATCTAGGATTCTGCCCAAAGCTGCTCCTGCAGCATCACAAGAAAAATGTTCTTCAGCATAGCGTTTAGCTGCTTGACCAAGACGGTTGCGTAGTGCTGGGTCGTTCCATAACATTTCTATCGCCTGCATTAAGTCATCAACAGATTTCGGTTCAACTAACAAACCTGTCTCGCCATGCTGAATATAATCTTCTGCTCCATGACAACGGGTGGCGATGATTGCACGACCCATGAGCATAGCTTCTACAATAGTGACTTGTCCTGCTGCTGTCACTTGGGGCAATGGACGCAGAGGTACGACGCTGATGCGCGCCTCTTGAGCTAAACGCAGGCAATCTGCCCTCTCAATGCCAAACGGTGTTTTTACATTCGGCGGAATGGTTAATCCTTCTAATGCACGTTGGCTTGATGCGACAACCGTTGGTAGGTTTAGCTTTTCTACTGCTTGGAAGAAGGTGGAAAAGTCGCGATGAGCAGAACCGAGTGCTGTGATAAAAGGATGGGTCGTATTCTCTTCATATGTTATGGGAATCTCTGGTTGATGATAGGGGACAAATTCAAAACGCTCCTTTGGGATTCCCAACCAGTGGTGGTAGATATCTACTTCATGGCGTGTGTGGACAACAAAGTGATCAATGTGTTTTAGGCTAAATTGGGCGATCGCCTGCCGAATCCCACTAGAACAGGTGCCAACATTAAATAACCAAGCTACTACAGGAATGCGCTTCTTGCCAGTCATCCGTTGTTGCATTCCTATGACTGCTGGTAGCTGAGGAAAAAGGGTGATCACGCCCCCCTCAGACGCCTTCATCGCTTCCATACCATGTTGCCAATATATTAGCCAACTTCTGAATCCAGTCACAGAAGATTTCTGATTGTGCCAGTTTCCTAACGGTTTTGAACGTGGAACGATATGGAACTGGTGGCGATCGCCGGGAACATTTCGAGTTAACCAAGGCTCGTTTACGAGGTTCTGTTGGTTAATAAAAGGGGCTGCAATTGTCCAATGCATATAAATTGAGAATACCTATGTAGAAATTCTTTATAGTATAAATGACTCACCATGTACAATATGCTTTCATGTTCTTTGAATCTGTTTTTGTCAGTTTACAGTAAAGACTTCTTTGTTGATATCCGACACAACACCTTCGACGACTTGAGGACCGAACAGTGACTCAAGCAATTCTTGCTCAACATTAACCTTTAGGGGAGTTGATAACAATCTCACTATTTCTTCGGCGAAAGATTGAGCATTAACAGCTATTTTAAAAAGTTTTCTCACCTCTTCTGGCAAACCAGCTATTCCCTGAGGTGTAGAAACAATAGGTCTACCAGAGACAAGCATTTCTATAGACTTTATACTCACCCCGCTACCTGTTAAAACCGGATTAATCAGAACACGTCCCGACTGGTAAACTGCTAGAGAGGATGCTGGATTGATGCTTAAAGAGACACCTTGGTGTTCCTCACATAGTTGCTTGACTTTCTTTACAGGATTTGAACCAGCGATTAGCACTTTAACAGTGGGTAATGCAGAGCGTATAATCGGAAAAACCTGTGTTATGAACCAGACTATACCAGCTACGTTGTTGTCAACTTTTAGGTTCCCTAGAAACACAACGTCATACACAAGATTGGCGCTGATTTGATCATGGGCTTGTTCTGAATAATTATCTTTAGGAAACTCAACAATAGGCGGTAAGTAGCGCCCATTCCTAAAGCCTTGACTTTGCCAAAATTTGAAGTCATCTACAGAGATATCGTAGAATAAAGTACTCTTTTTCAGTAAGTCTTTTTCAAAACTTTCCAAGTGAGATACTGACAAATATCTTTTGAGCTTACTTGTAAAGTCTGTTGTAGATGCAAGTAACCGACGGTAATATAGGTACTCTATATTGTGAGAGCGAGTGATCAGGGGTACATTTAACTTTTTGCTTAACTTATCTGCGATTTCTCCACCGTGAATTCCATCCAACCAGATAACATCAGGATGAAAAAGACGGACACCAGAAAGCAGAGTCGTTAACTCTTTTCCCCTGACAATCCGAGAAGTCACTTCTAAAGGATAATGTAATAAGTCAATTGCCCTACGAGCAAGAGAGCCTAGTGTACGTTTAAATGGTATGAGAGAAATTTCTTTTACATATTTCTTAATTTCAGCTATTTCCTCTGGTTGTAGCGGTTCATTGATCCAAGATATGAGTTGTAACTCCACGCCGATATTAGAGAAGGCTTTTATTCTTCGCCACATCTCTACTCGCGCACCACGATTCGGAGGGTAGGGAATGTCATGACATATTAAAGTAATCTTCATAATTTTAATACGTTCTCAATTTATTCTTCCTTCTTCGTCTGCCATCACACTGAGATAATAGTTGTATTTTTTTGCTTGTTCATACTCCACAGCCGTTGAGAAAATTATTGATATGTATAATATCCAAAAGATACTGTTAGTTGCGACAAGAGTGCTTTCTGTGACGTTGGATAAAAATAAAAACGTCAGATACATTAAAGGCCATAAACCTTCTACCACTTTAGTCGCTCGTAACCACATGACTCCTCTTATACAGGCGGTTACATAGCTTATGCAAAAAACGATTAACCCTACTATCCCCAATTCTGCCAATAAATCCATAAAGCCATTGTGACCATAAGGACATTGCCATTCCAAGGTGCGCCAAAGGTAGGCTGTCACCTCATTATCCCAGCTTTGCCAAACCGCATTAAAACCGTAGCCTAATAAAGGGCGTTCCCAAATTAGCTCAAACATGACTCCCCAAATATCTGTGCGTCCTGTCAGTGTCAAATCCCTACCTAATGCAGTCGCAATGACTGGTAAATTATCTAATAACAAGATAGCTATGCTTCCTACTAAAAGAATCACAGTTAGGACTGAAGGAATGACTTGGTTATAATTGCCTCGCAAAGCTTTATAAAGTTGCAAAATAGTTGTCAAACTCAGAAAAACAACGAAGGCTGTTTTTGATGTTGAAAGAATGATTAAAATCGCTGAAAGAACAAAACCAACCCACAGAATCCATTTATATTTTTGTTGAGATTTCTGTTGATAAAGGGAGTTATCAACACAGAGTAAGAGAAAGACTATAGTGCTGACATTCATGAGACGACCCAAGTGGTTTTTGTGCGCTATGACACCTCGCCAAGCTCCCGCGTGAGCACCTTCTTCCTGAAAGGTCATTAAACCATAAGATGGCAGTGCTATAGCAAACACAAAGCTTAGTAATATTATTAACCCGAACATCCAGGCTAATAATTCTAATTGCTCCCTCATGGTGTAACGTGTAGCTAAGTATACTCCAAATCCCGTTGTCCCCAAAAGAAGTACACCACGACGTAGGGTAAGATCTGGTGCTACTGTCCACAACACGGATGCTAATGCAATTCCTACCAGTAGCCAGATCCAAATGTCTTTCTGGGCAACGTACAAAAAACTTTTCCTGTTTTTAATAACCAAGAAGAGAGTCACGACATAGACTCCCATAAACAGGATTGGAGTGTATGGATCTTGGCTCGCATCCACAGAATCTTCTTTTTCTATAAGAATAGGTATCAAGGCACTTGTCGAAAAAAACAGAGTCAATACAACAAATACCTTTTCGGCTAGCCTTGATAATCTGTGCATGGCAACTCTATTTGCAATAACTCATTAGCCGTCTCAAGAAAAATTTTTGAACAGAAAAACTAAATAAATTTACCGTCTAAAGACTATCCTCTTTAACTCTCGTATAATTATGTCCACATAAGTGATTTTTGATTCATCCTAAGTTTTGACTTTACTTTATCTTTATTAGCAAACTCATTTTTATGAATTTTATGTAAAGAAGAGCAGAACACATACGTAGGAGGGTATGTTAGAGGATACTGAAACTAGCAAAAATCTGGTATATTTATCCCTATCATCAGGGAGTACTCTGCGCAAAAAAAAACTAATGGGTGCAGAGTCTGTAACCGCATCACCTTGTTGGATGTTAGCCGTACCGTACTCACGCTACCATTTTTAGTTGCAAATGCAACACCATTGCAAATAGTTATCCCGTTTGTGTTTCTGGCAAGTTGGCTAGAATTCAGTATCTAAAAATATAGATTGACAAAATCGTGTATTCAATATGTGTGAATGGGAAAACCAATGCCAACTAAGGAACAAAGCTTGCAGTACTTGAGAAATTCCAATACTATCTTGAAAGAGCCGTATTTGTTCTGGAGAAGACCAGAAGGTGAAGAAGAAAATACAGGTTTTAATCAGGTTTTATCTGTATTGCGTCGTCGCTTAGGTTTGATTGCTAGTGCGACAGTTATTGTGACGACAGTGGCTATTGCGTGGACAGCAACTCGAACTCCAAAATATGAAGGGAAGTTTCAGATATTAGTTGAACCATTAAAAAGTGCTGATAGTGAGTTACTGCTTTTGCTATCGGAAACTTTAAAGCAAAATATCAACGAAATCACCAAACAGAATAAAACCGACATGGATTATCAGGCTTTGATGGAGGTTTTAAAAAGTCCAAAGCTGATAGAGCCAGTTGTTAAAAATCTGAAAAACCGCTATCCAAACATTAGCTACGATCAACTTGTTGGCAGTGATGTGTCTGGTAAAGTGTCTCCTGAGCGAGTTGGTACGCTACACATTAGTCGGCTTGGTAAAGGCAAAGACCTATCAAGAGTTGTGGAGGTTCGCTATCGAGAATCCAACCCCCAAAAAGTCCAGTATGTTTTAGAGCAGGTATCACAAGCATATCAAAACTACAGTAAAGAACAACAGCAAACAAATTTACGTCAAGGAATAAAATTCATTGAGCAGCAGATTCCCAAAATACAATTCCGGGTGAATACACTTCAAGGACAAATGCAAGTGTTCCAAAAGAAGCACAATATGTTTAACCCGGAACTTCAGGGTAAGCAATTGCTCAACAGAGTTGATGAACTCAAAACACAGCGCATAGAAATTGAAAGAGGCTTAGCTGAAACTCGCTCACTTTCTGCTTCTTTGCAAAAGCAATTGGATATGTCAGAGAATACAGCGATCGCCGCATCAGCCTTGAGTGAATCACCCCAATATCAGCAAGTCCTCACTCGTCTGCAAGAGGTAGAAACAAAAATTGCCACAGAGTCAACGCGCCTGACTGACAACAACCCAGTCATGCGGAATTTGCGCGAACAGCGACGGAAACTGCTACCTTTAGTACAGCAAGAAGCAAAACTAGCATTAGGCAGGAATGGCGGGAGGGATAACTCCCAAGTCGGAGTTTATCAAAACTCGGTTCGCCGTGACCTGATCAAACAACTGGCTGATACCGCTAACCAAAATCAGGCCTTAGAAAGTAGCCTCCAAGCTAATCAAAAAGCAACGGCTGAGCTAAATCAACAAATTCAGGAATATCCTGCCCTTTCACGTCAGTATGCCAATTTGCAAAGGGAATTGCAAGTTTCTAGCGACACTCTCAACCAGATTTTAACTAAGCAAGAAGCACTGCGGGTAGATGCTGCTCAACAAGATCTTCCTTGGGAAGTGATTACGCCTCCCACACTCCCTCGTGACAAAAAAGGTCATCTCGTACCAGTAGGACTCAATGGTGAGCGTAACATTGCATTAGGAGTTGTTGGAGGTTTACTCTTAGGAACTCTGGCTGCTTTTGTTCTGGAAAATTCGCAAAATGTCTTTCGCGATTCTGAGGAAATCAAACGTACAACCAAACTACCAGTTTTTGCGGTCGTTCCTTTCCATAAAGAATTGCGACACCCAACTTCTGTCACTGATAAACAACTCCCATTAGCAGATCAAAAAGGAAAAAATCAATTTGCACCACAGGTAAAAGCAAAGACTCAGGAGTATCAAACAACAGCTTTTACCGAAGCTTTTTGCTCTCTTTATAACAGAATAAACTCTCTCAAATCACAAGCTTCTATCCACTCAATAGTCGTCACATCAGCGACAAGTGGCGATGGAAAATCTACAGTAGCAGTGAATTTAGCAAAGATAGCAGCTCAAGCAGGTCAAAAAGTGCTACTAGTAGATGCTAATTTACGTCATCCTCAAGTTCATCATGCATTAGGTTTAGTTAACATCAAAGGACTTAGCGAGATACTTTTTCTAGGTATAGATTTTAATGATGTTGTTGGACAAGCACCCAGAGAAGAAAATCTTTTTGTGATCACGGCTGGTGATGCACCACAAAATCCCACAAAGCTGTTCTCATCTCAAAGAATGGAGAATTTCGTGGAGGAAGCCCATGCAAACTATGATTTAATTGTGTATGACGCACCACACATTATGGGACTTTTAGACACAAGCATCTTAGCAAATCGTGTCGATGGAGTTTTGATGGTTGCAGGACTTGGTAAAACAGTTCGTCCTTCTTTGCACCAAGCCTTGGAAGAATTAAAAACTGGTCAGGTTCCAGTCTTGGGCATAGTAGCTGATACCATTGAACGGTAGCTAGTAGCAGACAGTGATATTTTCGTCACTCGTTAGTTGTCTGAAAGATAATAATAAGATCAATTCATCCTGTGATAAACATTATCAAGAAAAAATTCTCCAGTCAATTCATCCGAAATGTTGGCTGGCTGAGTATCTCAGAGATTATCTACAGAGTTTTGCGCTTGGGATTAGTTGTGATCATTGCGCGGTTTTTGAGCCGCCACGACTACGGTTTGGGTGCAATTGTAATGACAGTACGTGAGTTTTCAATCACGTTTGCTGATGTAGGTATAGCAGCAAAGATTATTCAGGCTGAAGAAGAAGAATTAGAGGATTTGTGTAACTCTGCATACTGGTTAAGTTGGGTCGTTTTTTTGAGTCTTTTTCTGATTCAGTCTATTGCGGCTTTTCCCATAGCTTGGTTTTATAAAAGTCCAAATCTGATTTTGCCAATTATTGTTTCAGGTTTAGCTTACTTAATTTGGCCTCTATCTACCATACAAAAAACTCTCATCCAAAGAGAAAATCGTCTGAAAGTAATAGCTATTACGAATAGTCTTCAAAACTTGACTGGCAGTATATTGAGTGCGATTTTTGCTGTATCAGGTATGGGTGTATGGTCGTTGGTGTTGCCTCCAATATTAGCTGCACCTATGGAACCCTTAATATACTACAGAGCACATCCTTGGCGTTTAAACACAGGATTTACTACAAAAAATTGGGGACAGATATTAAAATTTGGGAAAAATCTTTTAGGCGTCTCCTTATTAAGAACATTAAGAAATAACTTAGATTATTTATTGGTTGGTCGCTTTGTGGTCAACCCAGGAGATCCTGAATATGGAATTCAAGAATTAGGGTTATACTTCTTTGGTTTTAACGCAGGATTAGGAATTAGTTTAAGTTTTATCAATGCTATTAACTCAGCAATTTTGCCTCATTTATGTGCAGTACGCTCAGAATTGTCTGAATTGAAAAAATCCTATTTTAATAGTCTGAAAACTATTCGCGCTACCATTGTTCCTTTTGTCATACTCCAATCCAGTTTAGCTCATATTTATGTACCAATTGTTTTTGGTAAGAAATGGCAGCCTGCTATCCCCATCGTTGTTCTCATTTGCTTATCGGCAATTCCACGACCCTTTGCAGACGCTGCATCCCAATTGCTTATAGCTGTTGGGAAACCTCATTTAGATTTACATTGGAATGTCTTATTTACTATCCTATTTAGCATAGCAATTCTGATAGGAGTGAACTTACAAGTTCTTGGTGTAGATACATCTGTCTTATCAGTTCATCTCGGAGAACATTGGCAAATAATTGTTGTAGCTATATCTGTTTTATTAGTTCATCTTGTGTTTTTACCTCTGTTTACATTGTGGGCAACACGTTATGTTTTTCCAAAAAGTAAGAAAAATGAGGCGCTTCTATGAAAAAAGTTTCTGTGATCATTCCAGTTTACAAAGTTGAGAAATATGTAGCAGCAACAATACAATCAGTTCTTGATCAAACCTATAAAAATTTTGAGTTGATCATTATTGATGATGGTTCTCCGGATAAAAGCATAGAAATTTGCCAGCAATTTACAGACAATAGAATCAAAATAATCCGTCAGGAAAATCGGGGAGTTGCAGCGGCTCGAAACGTTGGTATTCGTCATGCTCAAGGAGAATATTTGGCTTTTTTAGATGCAGATGACTTATGGGTAAGCGAAAAGTTAGAACAACATGTTGAACATTTAAAGAATTCACCAGCAGTGGGGGTGAGTTTTTGTCGCTCTTCTTTAATCGATGAAGCGGGGAAGCCTTTGGGTATTTATCAAATAACCAAGCTTAAGGAGATTACCCCACTTGATATACTTTGTCGCACTCCCATAGGAAATGGATCGGTTCCCGTGATTCGGCGTGAGGTTTTTGAAGAAATTGCATTCCAAGATAATCTTTATGGAGTGGTAGAAAACTTTTATTTTGATGATGATCGCAAACTGCACCCTTCAGAAGATGTGGAACTTTGGCTGCGGATAGCGATAAAAACGAAATGGCTTATAGAGGGAATTCCTGAAGCTTTGACGCTTTATCGAATAAATTCCCAGGGCTTTTCGGCTCAACTGGTGAAAAAATTACATTCTTGGGAAACAATGCTGGAAAAAGCACGCGCCTACGTACCTCCAGCATCAATGGCCCAGTTAGAAAAAATCGCTATAGCTTATCAACTACGGCATTTAGCCCGAAGGGCAGTGACTTTAGAAGATGGTTCAACAGCTGTGGAGTTTGCTTGGCGATCGCTCTCTACCCACTGGCGAATTATACTAGAAGAACCACACCGTACAATTATCACCCTCGCTGCAGCTTATTTTCTCTGGCTCATGCCACGCCAGCTGTACCATCAAGTACAGTCTGTTGCTTTAAAAATTGCCGGAACTATTCAAAAACGACGCATTCAACAAGAAGAATTAGCAAAAAAATCTTATAGCGTTGTTCTAAAGGATGTCTGATATCAAGTCCCGTAAATTACCCATAATTCCCACGCACCCCACCCCGCCAAAGCTGCGCTTTGTCTCCCCTCCCCTTAATAAGGGGAGGGGATTAAGGGGTGGGGTTCAGAGCAGAGCGAAAATTATAACTAATTAACCGAACCTGATAGAAACCACCAAAATTGAAATTATGGTGCTCTTAACTGCTGAGTCATTCACACTCAGCAGTCGTTACTTATAAATCAGTACTGAATTATGCTCGCCCTAACAGAGGAGCTGCAGCAAGTAATGTTTTTGTGTAAGGATGTTGTGGATTGGCAAAAATCTGTTTAGTGCGACCAATTTCTACAATTTTGCCACTATTCATGACAGCAATCCTATCACACAAAAACCGCGCTAACCACAAGTCATGAGTGATAAATAAATACGTTAACTCAAATTCTTCTTTCAACTCCAACATCAAATCTAAAACTTGCGACTGCACGCTAGCATCTAACATACTCACTGGTTCATCGCAGATGAGTAGCTTAGGACGAGTAATTAAAGCACGGGCGATCGCCACTCTTTGCTGCTGTCCCCCAGATAAATCTGACGGATAACGTTCATAATAAACTTGTGGTGGTTTTAACCCCACTTTTTCCAGCATCGACAGCACCTGTTGTTTTGCATTCGCGGGAACCGCTAGCTTGTGAATCAGCAAAGGGTCAGCTATACTTTGTCCTACGGTCATCGCTGGATTTAAGCAAGCATGGGGATCTTGAAAGACCATTTGCATTTGCCGCCTAGACGCACGAACTTGTTGACGCGATAAGTTCGTTAAATCCTGTCCCAAAAACTCGACTTTACCTGCTGTGGGACGAATCAGTTGCAATATTGTCCGTGATAGTGTACTTTTGCCGCAACCCGACTCCCCAACTAATCCTAGAATTTCTCCTGGATAAAGTTCTAGGTTGATTCCATCCACCGCTTTAATGGTTTGATTTTGCCGTTTTAACAATCGCTCTATAAAGTTGGGTTCTAAGGTGTAATGCTGTTGTAATTCTAAGACGCGAAGTATGGGCGTTGACTGAACCTCTTGTCCTCTGTGAACGGGTATTGAGGAGAAGTCAGAGAATGAGGTGCTTTCATCAACTGTTTGAATATGCAAAGCTGCTTTGAGGAGAGACTGTGTATATTCGTGTTGGGGTTGCTGGAACACAGTCTGGGAAGAACCCGTTTCAACCATTTTGCCGTTGTACATGACGCCAATGCGATCGCAATACTCGGCAACAAGAGCCAAATCGTGAGAAATTAATAGCAGTGCCATGTTTTCTTCCCCGCACAGCCGTGTGAGTTCCTGCAAAATCTGTGCGGAAACTGTGACATCCAAACTTGTGGTGGGTTCATCAGCAACAATTAACTTGGGGGACAGAAGTAAGGCTAGGGCGATCGCCACCCTCTGACGCATTCCACCGCTAAACTCGTGGGGATACTGACTCCAACGACTGGCAGGAATTTTAACTTTTTCTAAAGTCGCAATTGCTTTTTCTTTGGCTTGTTTGGTGGACAATTGTGGTGAGTGAGCTTTTAATGTTTCCAAACAGTGATTGCCAATCGTCATTAATGGATCAAGGCGCGTCATGGGATCTTGAAATATCAGCGCGACTGCTTCTCCTCGGAATTTACGCAACTGTTCTGGCGTCATCTCAAACACTGAACGCCCTTGAAACGTTACTCGTCCCTCAATTTGGCTTGAGGGTGGTAGTAACCGCATTGCTGCGCGTCCTAGAGTTGACTTACCGCAGCCTGATTCTCCAACCAATCCCATTCTTTCCCCAGGTTGCAGGATGAAAGACACACCATTTACTGCCCACTGGGCTTCTTCGTCGCTGCGATGAGGATAAGCGACTCGCAAATTTTCAATACAAAATAAGGCTTCACTCATAATTAGGCTATCAGATATCAGCTATCAGCTTTTTTCTCTGACATACATAATATATGTCAGGATTATTACCAGAGTATCTTTTAAAAACAACAATATAACTGAGAACGCACCAATAATTCCAATGAGTATACGGATAAATCACCAGGTTTATCACTTTGGTTTTCTACTTATAAAGAATTATTTTATACTTATTTTTGCTTCAGCGAGTTTGAAGTTTTTTATCAGTCAAAAGTTTAAATTTTAAGGATTCTTGACTTTTGACGCTATTTACAACGAATTGTGCCCAGGAAATATGTAAAGATGACTACAAAACCTCAACAAATTTCCATGAAAAGAGTTTAAAAAAAGTTCAAGATTTTTAAGTTTCAATTTTTAATTTTAATTTGTCATTTTTTCATGGGTTACGGCTTGCCCTTCTGGTACTATTTATTGCAATATGGCATTACAGTAATTGATGAGAGTAGTCAGGCGATCGCCTATGGCATCAAGCCTACTCTTGGCAGTGGAAGCTTGCCGCGCTCCTTGGAAAAACATGACATCTATTTCCAACAGCCGCAGCTGCTTACTCATTTCCGTCTGATTTGACTGTAACCGACTCTCATCATTGCTGTCTGTGTCCAGATTAACTAAAGGGACAATCTGTTGCTGAAAAAATTGTTGCAAGGATCTCACACGCTGCGCGACTTCGGATGCATCTACTTTGGTAGTCATGACATCCGAATGCAATTGTTTCAGCAATACCTTCAATACGTGATACTTATCGCGAGTTAGAGACATCTAAGTTCTTCTTGAGATACTATTAAAGTCAAGGTAATGTCAAGAAACTTTTCAAATAGACCAAACTTTGTTAATTTTTATTTCCGAATCTGTTGTCTCATATGAAAATTGGGGCTGGATTTGGCATTTCATCGATTTTACCGACTTTATGATCCGAGACACTCGTACTGGATAATTTGCACTCTTTGCCTTGGGGAATCTACTCCACACAGAAGGACGAAAGTGCAAGTGTCAGTAAGAGTTTGTTTTTTCAATTTCTCACTTTACTATCAATTACCTAGCCACCCCCGATTCTTTCTATGAGCAGCACTGTTGTAGTCACTACCAGAATTGATGTTACTCTCCCAGAATGGCTACAGACTTGCCTAAATGGGTCATATACAGTAGTAGGCACAGAAACTGAAGATGGCCGAAGGCAAAGCGACATGGCTTTAATTCGTCAAGCATTTGAATTTGCTTACCAGTTGCATGAGGGTCAGTACCGTAAGTCAGGAGAACCATACATTTGTCATCCTGTGGCTGTTGCTGGAATCTTGAGAGACTTAGGGGGCAGTGCTGACATGATAGCAGCTGGCTTCCTCCATGATATAGTGGAAGACACAGATGTCACAATCGAAGAGATAGAGCAACGCTTCGGCAAAGAAGTGGGGCTTTTGGTTGAAGGTGTGACAAAGCTTTCTAAAATTAATTTCAAAAGTAAGACCGAAAGCCAAGCAGAGAACTTTCGCAGAATGTTTCTGGCTATGGCGCAAGATATCCGAGTGATTGTGGTGAAGTTAGCAGATCGTCTCCACAATATGCGGACTTTGGAATTCCTTCGTGATGAAAAACGCCGCGCAATTGCTTTGGAAACACGAGAAATTTTTGCTCCCCTGGCTAATCGCTCAGGGATTTGGCGCATAAAATGGGAACTGGAAGATTTAGCTTTTAAATATTTAGAACCAGAGGCTTATCGGCAAATTCAGGAGTATGTCGCTGAAAAACGAACGGCGCGGGAAGAGAGATTGACAAAAATTGCCGAAACTTTACGGACTCGGGTAGAGGAAGCGGGGATCAAGTGTCTGGACATGAGTGGACGTCCGAAGCACCTCTACAGCATTTACCTGAAGATGCAGAGGCAAAACAAAGAGTTTCACGAAATTTACGATTTAGCAGCACTAAGGATTATTGTCAATAGCAATGAGGAATGTTACCGTGCTTTAGCGATTGTTCATGATGCTTGCCGTCCAATTCCTGGTAGATTCAAAGATTACATCGGCTTACCTAAACCTAACCGTTACCAATCGTTACATACTGGAGTTATAGGTCCGTGGGGTCGTCCTCTGGAGGTGCAAATTAGAACATTGGAAATGCATCACGTCGCCGAGTATGGAATTGCAGCTCACTGGAAGTATAAAGAAACAGGAGACTCCAACATTATCCACTGGAGGCCATCAGATGAAAAGTTTACCTGGTTGCGGCAGCTGCTGGAATGGCAGAATGACCTCAAGGATGCTCAAGAATATTTGGAAAGCATCAAGGATAACTTATTTGAAGATGATGTTTATGTTTTCACACCTAAGGGAGATTTGGTTGCTTTAAATCCTGGTTCCACAACCGTAGATTTTGCCTATCGCATTCACACAGAAGTTGGGAATCACTGTGCAGGAGCAAAGGTAAATGGGCGGATGGTACCACTTTCAACGCGACTGCAAAATGGTGATATTGTAGAGATTCTGACACAAAAGAACGGTCATCCCAGTTTGGATTGGTTAAATTTTGTCAGAACTTCGGCGGCGAAAAATCGGATTAGGCAGTGGTACAAGCGATCGCGCCGGGAAGAAAATATTGCCCGTGGACGGGAATTGTTGGAAAAAGAATTGGGGAGATCAGGTGTTGAAAACCTGATTAAATCACAACCCATGCAGATAGTAGCAGAGCGATGTAATTATCATTCTATGGAAGATTTACTCGCGGCTTTGGGTTATGGTGAAGTGACGCTGAATTTAGTACTCAACCGTTGGCGAGAAGTCGTAAAGGCGCAACAACCTGTTGCAGATGCACCTCTAGTTCCGACCAAAGAACTCACCTCAACAACCAAAGCTTTACGAGACCTTACTCCAGCAACCTCACGCACCACTGACTCACCGATAATTGGGGTAGAAGGATTAGTCCATTATCTGGCTAAGTGTTGTACTCCGATTCCTGGAGAACCGATTATTGGTGTTGTCACACGAGGTAGAGGCATTTCGATTCATCGCCAAGGATGTCAGAATCTAGAGAATGTAGAGTGCGATCGCCTCGTACCAGTTCATTGGAACTCACCAGGCGAAATCTACTCTCGTCCTGCGACTTATCCTGTGAATATTCAGATTGAGGCTCTCGACCGCGTAGGAATTCTAAAAGATATTCTCTCACGCTTAAGTGACCACGGCATCAACGTCCGTCATGCTCAGGTAAAAACAGCGACTAGTCAACCAGCATTGATTGACTTGGGGATTGAGATACGCGATCGACCACAATTGGAACAGATCTTTACTCAAATCAAAAAACTGAGCGACATTATCAACATTCGTCGTGTCGGTCAAATCGAGGAATAGTAAAATTAATCCGTAATTCGTAATCTATAATCATTACGAATTACGAGTCAATCGACACTCCCGTCATAACACAATCCGGTTGCTTACCTAGCCCTCCTTTTGAAGGCTACGGTGTACACACATCTCCCTGAAAACCTCACCCTCGCTTTTTGCTACACAAAAACTTTTCCCTCTCCTTAATAAGGAGAGGGATGCCCGATAGGGCAGGGTGAGGTTAATAAGGAGAGGGATACCCGATAGGGCAGGGTGAGGTTAATAAACAGACGCATGCCCGATAGGGCAGGGTGAGGTTCCGAGGTTTGGGTAATTCGATGACGTGTGTGTACACGTAGCCCTAAAAAGGAGGGAACTAAGCCCCTCAAATCACAGTACTTCGCGTCCCATATAAGGTTGCAGCGCTTCCGGTATCCGTACCGTTCTATCCTCTTGTTGATAGTTTTCTAAAATCGCAGCCATTGTACGTCCCACAGCCAGTCCTGAACCATTGAGAGTATGCACCAGTTGGGTTCCTTTCTTTCCACTTTCTTTGAAGCGAATTTGCCCGCGTCGCGCTTGATAGTCCAAAAAATTGGAACAACTGGAAATTTCTCGGTACTTTCCAGAAGAAGGAAGCCAAACCTCTATATCATAGGTTTTCGCCGAGTGAAATCCTATATCCCCAGTACATAATTCTATGACTCGGTAAGGCAGCTGCAACGCCTGTAAAATTGCTTCTGCATTGTTTAGCAACTTTTCCAGTTCCTCACTAGAAGTGCTGGGATGGACAAATTTCACGAGTTCAACTTTGTTGAATTGATGCAGTCGAATCAGTCCCCGCATATCGCGTCCATAACTCCCAGCCTCCCGGCGAAAACACGGAGTATAAGCACAGTGGTAAATAGGCAAATCTTCAAAATTGAGAGTTTCACCACGATAGAGGTTGGTTACAGGAACCTCCGCCGTAGGCGTAAGCCACAAATCATCCGCCGCACACTTAAAGCTTTCTTCAGCGAACTTGGGCAATTGACCCGTAGCTGTCATAGACTCGGTATTAATCAAAAATGGCGGAATAACTTCCACATACCCTGCGGCTATCTGGCGATCAAGCATAAACTGGATTAATGCTCTCTCCAGTTTGGCACCAGCACCTATAAGGGTGATAAAGCGACTTTGTGCGACTTTTACAGCTCGCTCAACATTGAGAATACCCAACTTCTCGCCAATTTCCCAGTGGGGAAGAATGTTTGGGTTTTGGGGAAGATACTCATCACCCCAACGACGCACTTCTGGGTTATCTTCCTCACTCCTACCAACAGGTGTAGAGTCGCTTGGTAAGTTAGGAAGTGTGAGTAAAAGTTCTTCGATTTTGGCTGATAGCTCTTTTTCTTGAGGTTCCAGTGTCCCAATCTCAGCTTTGACAGAACTACCATTCTCACGCAACGCTTGAATTTCTGGTCCAGTGGGGTTGCAACCAGCTTTTATCTTTTCCGGAATTAATTTCGCAATTTCGTTACTGCGTGCTTGCAGTTGATTTCGCTTCGCTTCCAATTCGCGTTGCTGTTTATCCAACTCCAAAAGCGGCTGAATATCGTAGTCACCACCACGAGTTTTCAACCGTTCCTGAACCAATTGTGGATTTTCCCTTATTAACTTAATGTCCAGCACAGATTTATCCTAATTTTTAGCCTAGTATTTTCTTTACAGTTAACACTTCAAAATATAGTACTTCCGACTGGTGACAACTGCCAAAGCTAAATAAGTAGGTCGGTATTAATAAAGTTCACGATGTTTTGGCAGTCATGAGTCATTAGTCATTAGTCATGAGGAGGCAGTGATCGACTGGGGTCTGGCGGCATAAAACACCTGCCGTTCATTGGTAAGGGTTTTAGGCGTTTTTACAAATCTTTGCATAGCTTGATTTTTTTCCGCTTGTGTACTTAGCAGGGAAAAGTAAGTGATCTGTGACTAGTTAGTCATTCAAGCAGTCCAAAGCGAACAACAAATGATCCACTAGGAACTACGCTCAGACTGGGGTTTGGAGATGCGGTAGAGTATCCAAATTGACGCGACAAGCCCCGCAAAATGGGCTGTAACCGTATTTGTGTTTGCCTGCACGACAAACATGTCTAAGGGTTGGATACTCCGGCTAGGGTCGATCTGGGTGATTACTCCAGCACCCAATTGCGGTAAAGTCAATGACTTTGTGACTAGAGTCCCAACAATTATTTGTGCTCCTAACAGAGTCAATAGCATTCCTACTAAATGCACAATAATCGCAAAGCGTACAACTTGAACAGTTTCAACTTTGCGCGGGCGGTTGTTAGGATTTGAGGATTCTAGTCGTAGCCCAAGTCTGGTGTAACGGAAAGCTATATAAATGCCCACTGCTAAAGCAACAAGCCCAGCAACGGCAAAAATAGCGCCAAACCCAGTTCCAGGGTTACTACTGGTATTGGCACCTCTCTGACTAAAGACTGCGAACAGCAAAATGACCCCAGAAACAACACCTAGCACTAGTTGAATCCAGAAGCTAACCCATCCTGTAAGGCGAAATATTTGGGCAATTGCCCGGAGTGTAGACGAATCTGACATACTGATCACCATTTGTGCTGAGGGCTTGATAAATTTACTATCATACTTAGTAAGTGTGATAAGAGTATTTCTAGTAAATAACTTGCGTACTTCAAACTTTTTTGAGTGTGCCCACTATTCACAAAGCTTGAAAGAAAACATGATATTTTGCCTAATCTTTAAGCAAAAACTCTAGGAAAATTACTGTCTAGCAAAGTTTTGATTAAGTTTTACATAAATACCGCATTTTCCCTTTAAAATTGCTTAGACGGTATTTTATGCTTAAGCAGTCCTCACGCCTTTGGCATTACTTAACACTAAAGATTGCAGCATAGCCGTTGTTAAATCGCTCCTCAATACAATGTCAGAAACTTGGGTAGGGATACAAAAACTTGTATTCCTATAGTTGGTGCATCGGTTCCACGATAAATAAGCGTGAAATCTGTCTCATGTTATTTTTACCCTTTGGTGATCCAGCCTAAGCAGTGCTATGTACTCACTTTATAAGGGTAGTATTTTACACTACTCTTACCAGATTGTAAGCTTAACCCTTAGGCATTTTTCGTCATTCATTAACCATGAAACTTGAGGATATATATCATTTCTTTGAAAATCCTCCGCCAACTTACCTTTGTCAGGAACTCGCTGTTTGTTATATAATGTATATTTTGATACCAAGCGAATCCTATGGAACGGAGTTGATCCAACGACTGGAAACTGAATATCCAACCTATCGGCTTTCAGATACTGTGCTTTACAGTGCGATTAAATTTCTCGAAGACCAGAAGGCAATTACTGGGTACTGGAAAAAGCTGGAAGGACGGGGACGTCCTAGGCGAATGTACCAAGTCTCTCCAGAATGGCAATTTAAAGCGCAGGATTTAGCTCGTTTGTGGCAACAGTATATAAGCGGGAGAACAAGTTAACGAATCATTGATAATGAATAAATCACCTCCTGTGAAACCCTCATAATCTAGTTTATGGATACTGCTACTCTACCATCCACGTTGCTGCTCACTTTTTTATTATCGGTCGGGCTATTTTTCTTTATTCGTGCCTCTACCAAAGATCGTACACAAACCACACAACTGGTTTGCGAGCAAGACGAAGCTACTTTAATGCCTCAATTAAGGGAGTATTTTCAAACACGGTCTTACCGAGTAGCAGCGGTCGACCCAAAACAAAACCAGGTGACTTTTGAAGGCATTGTTAGACCAAGCTGGTTTTTAGCTGTGTTTTTAACACTTTTAGCAGCTGTTGGTCTTCTGTGTCTATCACTGGTTTTGTCGCTACTTTTTCCCAACCTGAGTACAGTATTTCTTGGGTTGGTGCTGGTCTCACCTTTGAGTGGTGTTTTTTATTGGAAGAAAGCTGGCAAACATGAGTTGGTGTCGCTGAAGGTGGAAGCAGCCGAAAGCGACCAACACTCTCCAACTCAAATAACACTAACAGCCCATCGAGATGAAATCACGGAGTTACGGAGGACGTTGGGATTAAAAAGTTGTGAATAGCTGTTATTCTTTCTATTCTTAGTCTTACACTCTTATGCTGTACCGTAAGCTATACCTCTTATAGCTTTCATTCGTATCCACGATACGGTACTTCCTTGCTTTTAAGCTTTCGCATTTTTATATAAGTATCTTTCAGTGACTAGTCTGAGTCCAGACTGGCATATCATTTTATAACTTTTCAGAATAACAAATGGAATAGAGAGAGGAGGTAAAACGACTCCAGATCTGTAGCTCTTCTCCACAAATTGTAGAAAAAAGTGATCTCGCTTGAAACTGCGTGCCAAAGCTTTGATCAGAACGGGTTCGCTGTATCCTCACTCCCACGTACGTTTTCACACCTAATACTCAACTCATACAAACACAAAGTTTGATTAGAGTTGATAGTCTTAAAGACAAAACTGCTAGCTTAACACTGGCAAGTGAGCTACATTCTTAAAAAAAAATGAAACTTAAAAAAAAACTAGCAATTTTGGTTGTTAATGGTTGTCATGAGCCAAATTCAAACTCTATGATCGCCATATGTTAGTTCAACGACTAGCAACAGCCAGTGATTCCTGACCTGGTGGGGCTTCGAGTACCCTCAGGCTCGGAAATAAAAAGTGATTCTCTTCAACATATTGAGCTCCAAACAGCCCCTTTTC
>NZ_QMEB01000237.1 GCF_012912135.1 Brasilonema bromeliae SPC951
CTGATAGTTCAGGTTAATAGCAAATTACAAGAAGTTTTTAAACAGAATTTATCAATTGTAGAAATATTCCAAAATCCAACTATTAAATCACTAGCTCAATATTTCAGTCAAAAATCGGAGGATGTGCCTTCTATCCAATCAATGCGCGATCGCGCTCAAAAGCAGATTCAGGCTATCAACCACCGCCAAAAACAACAATTAAGCAAGCAAGGCAAAAAGATTTATGGCTAGCGCAACAAATTTGGATTCCTTGGAAGGCATCGCTATAATTGGCATGGCAGGACGTTTTCCCGGTGCCAAAAATATTGAGCAGTTTTGGCATAATTTACGATCTGGGATAGAGTCAATTTCTGTTTTCACAGACGAGGAGTTAATATCTTCTGGGATAGATCCTGCTGTAGTGAGTGATCCCAATTATATCAAAGTCAGTGCTGTCTTAGAAGATACAGATTTGTTTGATGCTTCCTTCTTCGGCTTTAACCATAGAGAAGCTGAAATAACAGACCCGCAACACCGTCTCTTCTTAGAGTGTGCGTGGGAAGCACTTGAAAATGCTGGTTATGACTCCACTCGGTGTGAAAGTCGGATTGGAGTGTATGCGGGTGCCAGCCTAAATAATTATTTATCATTTAACTTAAACCATGACCAAATCGGGTCAGCAATTACCTTTCAAAAGTTAATTGGCAGTGATAAAGATTTCCTCACCACTCGTGTCTCTTACAAACTAAATCTCACTGGACCAAGTTTTACAGTTCAAACGGCTTGTTCTACCTCATTAGTTGCAACAACACTTGCTTGCCAAAGTTTGGTGAATTACCAATGTGATATGGCATTGGTAGGTGGAGTTTCCATTCGGGTGCCCCAAAAAACAGGATATTTGTATCAAGAAGGAGGAATATTATCGCCTGATGGTCACTGTCACGCCTTTGATGCTATGGCAAGGGGGACAATTGTTGGCAATGGTGTGGGAGTGGTGGTTTTAAAGCGGCTTGCAGATGCTCTAGCTGACCGTGATAGCATCCATGCAGTCATTAAAGGTTCAGCAATCAACAATGACGGTTCACTTAAAGTTGGCTACACAGCACCCAGCGTGGATGGTCAAGCCGAGGCTATTGCAGAGGCTCAAGCTCTAGCTGGAATTGAACCTGAGACAGTCTCCTATATTGAAGCTCACGGAACCGGAACATCTCTGGGAGATCCTATAGAAATCGCGGCGCTGACAAAAGTTTTTCGTGCCAGCACACAGAAAAAGGGATTTTGTGCGATCGGTTCAGTGAAAACTAATGTTGGTCATCTGGATGCAGCGGCTGGGATAACAAGTCTCATCAAAACTGTTTTAGCCCTCAAACACAAACAAATACCACCTAGTTTGCATTTCGAGAAACCCAACCCCCAGATTGACTTTGCTAACAGTCCTTTCTACGTCAATACTAAACTTTCAGAATGGAAAACGAATGGCACTCCCCGACGTGCAGGAGTTAGTTCCTTTGGTATTGGTGGAACTAATGCCCATGTCATTCTTGAAGAAGCCCCAGTTGTAGAACTCTCGGATCCGATAGTTCTAAAATCTCGTCCTTGGCAGGTGTTAATGCTATCTGCCAAGACAAGTTCAGCACTGGAAACAGCTACGGCAAATCTAGCTAATTATCTTCAACAGCATCCCGATTTAAACCTCGCGGATGTAGCTTACACGTTGCAGATTGGGAGACAGGGTTTCGAGCATCGGCGTACGGTTGTTTGCCGTTCAATTGAAGATGCTCTTGATGCACTTGTTGATCCAAAGCGAGTTCTCACTGGTATTCAGGAAACTCAGGAGCGCCCTGTTGCCTTTATGTTTCCTGGACAGGGCGCTCAGTATGTGGATATGGGCAAAGAACTTTACCAGAGTGAGCCGATTTTTCGGGATCAGGTCGATTTGTGTTGTCAATTGCTCCAACCTCATTTGGGATTGGATTTGCGATCGCTCATTTATCCCAACGAGTCTGAGTCAAAAGTCGCAGCAGAGAAACTACAACAAACTGACATCACTCAGCCAGCGTTGTTTGTCATTGAATATGCTTTGGCTCAGTTGTGGATGTCGTGGGGGATTTCTCCAGGTGCAATGATTGGTCACAGTATTGGGGAATATGTCGCCGCTTGTTTGGCTGGTGTGATGTCTGTTGCTGATGCTTTAGCGCTGGTGGCTGCTCGTGGGCGACTGATGCAACAACTTCCATCTGGTGCCATGCTGTCTGTACCATTGCCAGAAGAAGAAGTTAGAGCGCTACTGGATGAAAAATTATCCTTAGCTGCCTGTAATGCACCAGCTTTGTGTGTGGTTTCAGGAACCCATGATGCCATAGACGCATTTCAAAACAAGCTCCAAGGTATAGAGTGTCGTCGTCTGCTTACTTCCCATGCCTTTCATTCCTCGATGATGGAACGCATCTTGGAGCGATTCCAGAAGGAAGTTAGTAAAGTCAAATTACATCCGCCAAAAATTTCCTTTATTTCTAACGTTACAGGAACTTGGATTACAGCATCTCAAGCTACAGATCCTAATTACTGGGCGACACATCTACGCTCCTGTGTTCATTTTTCACAAGGAATCTCTGTACTACTGCAAGAACCAAATCGCATTCTGCTGGAGGTAGGATCAGGACGCACTTTGTGTACCTTCGCTCTTAAGCATTCAGATGCGGTAGGGCTGTCTTCATTACCGCATCCTAAAGAAAAAGACTCAGATGTAGCGTTCTTAATGAACACATTAGGCAAAGTTTGGCTATCTGGAGTCCAAATAGATTGGTCTAGATTTTATGCTCATCAGCGTCGCTATCGCATCCCCTTACCAACATATCCCTTTGAGCGTCAGCGTTACTGGATTGAATCGCAAAAAAATACACGCGATGTCAATCTGAGCCAAACAGCATTAGAACAAAAGCTCGACATTAAAGACTGGTTTTACATTCCTTCCTGGAAACGTTCCGTACCACCTATATCTTTTGAAACTAGAAGATTAACAGTTGAAAAGCAATGCTGGCTGGTTTTTGTCGATACATGCGGCATAGGAACCCAAATCTTAGAAAAACTAAAACGTGAGAATCAAAATGTTATAACTGTCAAAGTTGGAGAGCAATTTTGTCACAGCGGTGAGTGCGAATATACCATTAATCCTCAAAACAAAAATGACTATGATGCATTACTAAAAGCCATTCGTAACTTAGGTCAAATCCCCACAATCATTGCTCATTTATGGAACATTACACCCAGTGAGTATATATCATCGAGACTTGAAAGTTGTGAAAAAGCTCAAGATATCGGCTTCTGGAGTTTGGTGTTTCTGGCGCAAGCACTTGGAGAACAGAATATTTCTGACTCTATCCAAATTGATGTTGTCTCCAACAATATGCAGCAGTTGCTTGATGAAGATGAGTTGTGTCCAGAAAAAGCGACTATTCTAGGACCATGTAAAGTCATTTCTCAGGAATATTCAAACATTACTTGCCGTAGTATTGATATTAAGCTTCCCCAATCAGGTACTAGGCAATGGGAACAACTGATAAACCATCTTTTGACAGAACTTGCAGCCTCAACATCTGAGCAAGTCATCGCATATCGTGGTAATCAGCGATGGGTACAGTGTTTTGAAGCGTTACCAATAGAAAGTCAAACCAGTACCACAGCCAGGTTACGAGAAGAAGGCGTATATATCATAACTGGTGGATTGGGGGAAATAGGACTTATATTTGCAGAACACTTGGCAAAGACAGTGCAAGCAAAAATTGTACTGATTGGGCGTTCGGGATTACCTCCAAAAGCAGAGTGGGAGCAATGGTCATCAAGTCATGACGATCAGGATCTGTTGAGTACAAAAATCAAAAAAGTTCAGATTCTAGAGGAATTAGGTGCAGAAGTTTTAGTCCTGACAGCAGATGTTGCCAACCTTGAACAAATGCAAGCTCTAGTTAATCAGGTACGCGATCGCTTTGGCGAAATTCATGGAGTGATTCACGCCGCAGGAGTTCCAGGTGCAGGTTTAATTCAACTCAAAACAACCGAATTAGCAACAAATGTTCTTGAACCTAAAGTGAAGGGAACACTTGTGTTAGATGCTGTACTACAAGATATTAATTTAGATTTTCTAGTCTTGTTTTCCTCAATCACTGCTACCGCAGGTGGATTTGGTCAGGTAGATTACTGTGCAGCGAATGCTTTTCTTGACGCCTTCGCTCATTACAATTTTTACCAACAGCAAATTCCAACTGTCTCTATTAACTGGGATTGGTGGCAAGGTAACAACTGGGCAGATTCATTGATGTCAGCTGTTCCAGAATTCCAAGCTGAGTTTAAGCAGATGAGAGAAAGATACGGTATCAGCTTTGTAGAAGGTGTAGATGCGTTTAGCCGTATTCTATCTACAAAACTACCTCAAGTCGTTGTCTCAACACAAAACCTACAAACCGTAATTGATAAATTTAAGAGTTTTGCAGCACCCATTTCCTCAGAAAAATTAGAGACGTCTGAGCAATCCAAACCAAAACACCCAAGACCTATTTTAGGAATTGCCTATGTTCCTCCCAGCAGTGATCTTGAGCAAAAGATTGCTGATATTTGGCAGGAATTGCTGGGTATTGAGCAAGTAGGTATTAATGATAACTTCTTTGACTTGGGCGGACACTCCCTACTAGCTACCCAACTCGTTTCTCAACTTCGCAAAGACTTCCAAGTAGAACTATCTTTACGTCACATTTTTGAAGCACCGACTATAGCCGAGTTGGCTTTGATGATTGAAGACCTGATTTTAAGGGAGTTGGAAGAATTAACAGAGGATGAAGCTAATGTTTACGCCGTCCGAGAATGAAGTTGAAAATCTTAGTAGCAAAGTGTGGTCAGTTGAAATGATGAAAATTCAAGTAGTCGGTGTAGTTGGAGCAGGTGTAATGGGAATCGGGGTAGCGCAAAACCTCGCCCAAACTAGTCATCAAGTGATTCTAGTAGATATTTCCGAAGAGATTCTGGATAAAGCAAAAAAGGAAATCAAGAATAATATCCGTTTCCAGGGTTTTTTCAATAAAAACGAGAAAGCAGAGAATCCTGACAACATTCTGCATCGAATTAAGTTTTCTACTAACTATAAATTTCTTGAATCTGCAGAATTTGTGATTGAAAATGCTACGGAAAAGTGGGATATTAAAAAGGAGATATACGCGCAGCTTGATGCAATTTGTCCCCCGGAAACTGTATTTGCAGCCAATACCTCTGCCATTTCCATTACTCGCATTGGTTCAGCCACTAAGCGTGCTGATAAGATTATTGGTATGCATTTCATGAACCCCGTGCCAATGAAGCCAATGGTTGAAATGATTCGCGGGTATCATACTTCTGATGAAACAATTTCAACCGCCAAAGAATTGTTGGCGCAGATGGGTAAGGAAGGCATCCTTGTCAATGACTCGCCGGGTTTTGTTTCTAATCGTGTGCTGATGTTAACGATTAATGAAGCCATTTTCTTGATACAAGACCAAGTTGCTTCAGTGTCAGAAGTAGATAGAATTTTTAAAACCTGCTTCGGACATAAAATGGGACCGCTAGAAACTGCTGACTTGATTGGATTGGATACGATTCTATTCTCAATTGAAGTTTTGTATGAAAGCTTCAACGACAGCAAATACAGACCCTGTCCCTTGCTGAAGAAAATGGTAGATGCAGGATTGTATGGTCGTAAAAGTGGACAAGGTTTTTATACTTACAATAGAGCAATTTGAAATCAGAAATTAAGACGAATCTTCTAGCTATCCTTGGTAAGGAGAAATTGAAAATATGAAAGAAATACAACCAAAAATAAAAGAATTCCTTTCACGTTTTTTCCGCAATTACGACTTACAGCCAGATGAAGATATTTTTGCACTTGGCTTTGTCAATTCTATGTTTGCCATGCAACTCGTCTTGTTTATGGAACAAGAATTTCAAATCAGTATTGACAATGAAGACCTAGAGTTTGATAACTTCAGGACGATAAATGCGATGACTCGTTTGATTGAACGCAAGACAGCTTTCGTTGTACAAAAATGAGTCAACTTAATAAAAAACGAAGAACCTCACCCGCCTCCCCAACCCTCTCCGCGAGTTCGGAGAGGGTTGGGGAGGGGTAACGCGAGGACTGCAATGATAAATAATCATTCGAACTTGATAGAAAAGATAAAAATTCAACCTATTTAAACATTTAAATAGTACAATGAAAATAGAGTTAACAACTCAACAAAAAGACGCTCAAGCTCAATTTAGAGCTTTCGTAGACTCCGAGGTTATGCCTTATGCGAATCACTACGACCAAGAAGAATGTACTCCTCCAAAGCTCATTGAAAAATTAGCTCAAAAAGGGTATTTGGGTGCTATTTTACCCAAAGTAGTGGGTGGTATAGGCATGGACTTTATTACCTACGGTCTTCTTAACGAAGAAATTGGACGGGGATGTTCTTCACTGCGGAGTTTGCTCACAGTTCACTGCATGGTTGCTCATGCTGTTTCTAAATGGGGCAATAAGTCTCAAAAAGAGTATTGGTTGCCAAAGTTAGCATCTGGTGAAGTTATAGCTGCTTTTGCCTTAAGCGAACCTAATGTGGGTAGCGATGCCAAAAGTATAGAAACTACAGCGACACTTTCTGGTGACTCTTATGTCTTAAATGGGCAGAAGAAATGGATTACCTATGGACAGATTGCTGATGTCTTTTTGGTGTTTGCTCAATGTGCAGGGAAACCTTCTGCTTTTTTAGTTGAAAAAAACAGTCCAGGACTCTTGATAAAACCCATTTCTGGAATGTTGGGTGTTCGGGCTTCAATGTTAGCAGAATTGCACTTTCGGGATTGTCGGATTCCACAGGAAAATGTGGTAGGTAAGTTGGGTTTTGGTTTCTCCTATGTTGCATCCTCTGCACTGGATTATGGAAGATACAGTGTTGCATGGGGTTGTGTGGGTATTGCTCAAGCCTGTCTAGAAGCTTGTATTCAGTATACAAGTCAACGAAAGCAGTTCGGAGCTTATTTGAAAGAACACCAATTAATTCGACAAATGATCACTGAGATGATAGCCAATGTAAAAGCAGCAAGATTACTGTGCTATCAAGCTGGCTATCTCAAAGATATCAGCGATCCAAGCTCAATAATTGAGACTTCAATTGCCAAATATTTTGCATCCACAACTGCAACCAAAGTTGCTAATAATGCTGTACAAATCCACGGTGCTAATGGTTGCACCAATGAATATTCTGTTGCCAGATATTTACGAGATGCCAAAATCATGGAAATTATTGAAGGAAGTACGCAAATACAACAGATAACCATCGCTGATTACGGTTATCAGGAGTATATGTCACAACCTACTCCTGCCGTAATTTCTCAAAACTTACTGGCAAGGACGTGAGAAGATGATTAGCACAAAAGCTGAACTGTCAAATTATAAACAAGCCGATAAAAAAGCTATTAAATGTGTAGTTTGGGATTTAGATAACACAATTTGGGATGGTGTTTTATTAGAGGATGACCACGTTGAGTTGCGCTCTCAGGTAGTCGATATTATCAAAACATTGGACAGTCGAGGCATTTTGCAATCTATTGCCAGTAAAAATGATTACACCAGAGCAATGGAGCAACTCCAAGAGTTTGGTTTACACGAATATTTTCTGTATCCTCAAATTAATTGGAATTCCAAATCTAGTTCGATTCAGGAAATTGCTAAGTCTCTCAATCTTGGTATCGATACATTTGCTTTTATAGACGACCAGTTATTTGAACTCGAAGAAGTTAATTTTTCATATCCGGAAGTTCTTTGTATCAACGCTGCTGAACTAGCGCATTTACTAGATATGCCAGAAATGAATCCTCGTTTTATTACAGAGGATTCAAAACTGAGAAGGTTGATGTATATTAGTGATATAGAACGAAACAATGGCGAAAAAGAATTTGTTGGCACCCAATCAGAATTTTTAGCTACACTCAATATGTGTTTTACTATGTCTTCCGCTCAAGAAGAAGATTTACAACGAGCCGAAGAACTAACAGTCAGAACTAATCAATTAAATACAACTGGTTATACATATTCCTATGATGAACTGAATCATTTCCGACAGTCAGATAAGCATAAACTGCTCATTGCCAGTTTAGAAGATAAGTATGGCAGTTACGGTAAAATTGGCTTGGCTCTTGTGGAATGCCAAGAGTTTGTGTGGACTATAAAACTTTTGCTGATGTCTTGTCGCGTTATGTCCAGAGGTGTCGGCACAATTCTGCTGAATTATATTATGACATTGGCTAAAAACAACAAGGTTCGTTTGCGTTCTGAGTTTGTTTCAAATAATCGCAATCGTATGATGTACGTATCTTATAAATTTGCAGGGTTTAAGGAAACTGAGAAGAAAGGAGATTTGCAAATTTTAGAAAATGACTTAACGCGAATTCAACCCTATCCTGAGTATGTGAATATCAAAATTATGGATTAGAAAAAATTGCTAGTTCTTGTAGTTTGATAGGGGGGATTATGGACAACAAAAAAGATGAAATTTTGAAACGACGGTCAAAGCTTTCACCCATGCAGCGGGAACTTCTCGAAAAGCGGCTGCGGGGTGAGGTTAACTCTCACTCTCAATTAAAGGTTATTCCAAGACGTTCTCAAACAAGTCCTGCTCCCCTATCTTTTGCTCAACAGCGGTTGTGGTTTCTCCACCAGTTAGAACCTAGCAGTCCCCATTATAGTGAACTAGCATGTTTACGGTTGACAGGTGCGCTTAAAATCGATGCACTAGAGCAAAGTCTTAACGATATTGTGCAACGTCATGAAGCTCTACGTACTACTTTTGAAATAGTGGAGGAGCAAGCAGTTCAGGTCATTCACCCCACTATAACTGTAGCGCTACCAGTGGTAGAATTGCATTTGATGTCAGAAGCAGTGCGACAAGCCCAAATCGAGCAGCTAACAACAGAGATAGCTCAAAAACCCTTTGACTTGGCATCTGGTTCGTTGCTACGAGCTATGCTGTTACAAACAGGCCTGCAGGAACACGTGTTGCTGTTCGCAATCCACCACATTGCTGTTGATGGCTGGTCGATAGGAGTGCTGATCCGGGAATTAGTAGCACTCTACGAAGCCAAGTCTTGCGAGAAGACATCCCCACTGCCTGAACTTCCGATTCAGTATGCAGACTATGCTATCTGGCAACGTCAGTGGATGCAAGGAGAGCTACAAAAAACGCAGCTTTCCTATTGGAAACAACAATTGGCAGGCGCTTCAACGTTGGCTTTGCCCACAGATCGTCCACGACCCCCAGTCCAAAGCTTCCGAGGTGCAGTTACCTGTTTTAAGCTATCACCAACCCTAACCAATACGCTCAGATCCCTAAGTAATCGGGAGGGGGTAACTCTGTTTATGACGTTGTTGGCAGCGTTTCAAACCCTACTATACCGTTACACAGGGCAAGAAGATATCTGCGTTGGCTCCCCAATTGCGAATCGCAACCAAACCGAGATTCAAGGGTTGATTGGGTTTTTTGTCAATACCCTTGTGCTACGTACCTGTCTTTCTGGTAATCCAAGTTTTTTAGAATTACTGGGTGGAGTGCGTCAGGTGTGCATAGGTGCGTATGCTAATGCAGATATACCTTTTGAGCAACTGGTGGAAGAACTTCACCAAGAGAGAAATCTCAATCACACGCCCTTATTTCAGGTCATGTTTGCCTTGCAGGAAGACACTCAGAAGGATTTGACACTGCCTGGTTTGACTCTAAGTTGGCTCCCCATACACAGCCAAACTGCCAGGTTTGATTTGACCTTGCAGGT
The DNA here is from genome assembly GCF_012912135.1 of Brasilonema bromeliae SPC951. GTDB lineage: Bacteria > Cyanobacteriota > Cyanobacteriia > Cyanobacteriales > Nostocaceae > Brasilonema > Brasilonema bromeliae. Next base: position 9,808 of record NZ_QMEB01000237.1, read on the forward strand.
TGTAGACGGCGAGCCAGAATTGAGGGGGTCGTTAGAATATAATACTGACTTGTTCAATGCCGAAACCATTACTCGGATGGCAGAGCATTTCCGTACAATGCTCTCGGGTATTGTTGCAAATCCACAAGCAAGATTATCAGATTTACCAGTACTGACAGCAGCCCAGTTACATCGGCAAGTAGTGGAATGGAATGATACTTCTACCAATTACCCAACAGATGTATGTATTCATCAGTTGTTTGAGGCTCAAGTAGAACGCACACCTGATGCAGTCGCAGCGG
>NZ_QMEB01000238.1 GCF_012912135.1 Brasilonema bromeliae SPC951
GTGTTCCGTGTTCCCTGCTGCACTTAAATTCAAATCAAAAATAATTTTGAGAGAAGTCTGATCCTTTAGAAACCTTCTTACCCCCTTACACCCCTAATTGTTAGAAACCTTCTTACCCCCTTACACCCCTACACCCCTAGTTGACTATCATTCATAATCCATGATGACTTGCACCCAGCGTGGAGGGCGGGGGATCGGGTTACCCAGGCGATCCAACAGCAGCCATGCTGCTAAGTGTACTGTAAATAAGTAGATAAAGTTGTTGAAGATAATTAAGGCGATCGCCCCCACTTGAATCCAAAACACACTGGGACTCACCAAAATTCCCAGTTTGAGAACAACCCACTCAATCAAGTCCGTCACTTGGTTGATGACATAAATCCAAAGGTCTTCACTCGTCAACACAGACATCAACCATATACGAAAAAAGACTCCTATGGTGCCTAGTAGTGCACCCAAAGTGATGGAAACAATCCAAGGAATACGACGATTCCATGTTGATCCCAAAAGTACCCCCATAAAGGCAAAGGGGATGACAAACAGTAGACTGCGGACTGGTCCCATCAGCACCAAAAGCAGCAATCCAGATGTGACTGCTGACATCCATGCCGCTCGTTTGCCCCAACGAAGGTATACTAGGGCGATCGGCACGGGAAAAAATATTCGTAATACAGGTCCTAAGGGAAGGTAAAAATTAATAAACCAAATCAAGCTAGCAGTGCTTGCTAAAAATGCCGTTTCTACCATTCTTAACGGCACTTCCAGCTTCATTGAGTTTTTGTTAGAGTCTTTTGTTTGCCTGACCATTAATTTCAAGGGAGTTAAGATGAGAAGAACGAAGAACTTTTAAACGATCATTTTTTCTAAGCCTGACAAATCGGGAATACAAATCACCTCTTGCTCTCGTTTAATCAATCCTTTTTTTTCGAGTCTTGTCAGGACTCGTGTGACAGTTTCCCGTGCTAGTCCACTTAAACTACTCAATTCCCTGTGAGGTAAATTGGGAATTTTGATTCCCTCGTCTCCTTTTTTTCCCTGTCCCTCTGCTAAAAACAATAACGTATCTGCTACCCGCGATTGACTGTCAGATTCCCTTAACCGCAATCGCCGATTTACTTGCCGTAAACGACGTGCCATCAGCTGCGCCAGTCGGACTCCCGCCATTGGTTCTGTTTGAAGTAACTTGACAAAATCTTGTGCTGGCATACTACTAATGACCGTGGAAGTCAAGGTAATAACATCAGTGGAACGAGGCACTTCATCAAGAGCTGCCATTTCACCAAATAATTCTCCTTGGCCGAGAATATTCAGTGTTACTTCTTTGCCTTCCAGATTATAAGTACGTATCTTCACCCATCCACTAGCAATAAAATATACGGATCCCCCCCAGTCATTCTCTAACAAAATCACCTGATTAGCTGGATGAGTGCGGGTTACCAGATGAGTAAGTGCTTGTTCTACAACGGTTTCTGGTAACCCTTGAAAAAAGGGTGCCAAGTACCTTAAGGGATTGGTAAGTGCTTGCACGCTATACCGGTCTTCCATTACGACATCTTGTTGATAAAAGCTGTAATATACACAAAAAATAACGCTACTTTTATAAGCCTAGGCTATTAAAGTACAGCCATTAGAATCTAAAAATAGATTATGTTACAAAACAAAGCGAGCCAAGCGTTTTTTATCAAAAGTATTGCGTTCTCGCGCTAAGATTTCGCCAAAGTCTCGCAATAATAAATAGTCTACAGCTTACAGCTCCCTGGTTGAAGACTAGCAGCACTGTAAACATCAATACTTAAAACTCAAAACTATAGGCAACCTAAATAAATAATACTCATGGTCACTAATTTTTGCTACCCTATAATTTTTAGCTGTTTTCAGTAAACTACAATAATATACATTGCTGGATGCCCATCTAATGCCTAACATACTGCAACAGTTAAAAAAATTTCTATCGCCACCTGACTTAAAATTCTAGTAATGGAAAATTAACGTGACTTCCCGCGCAACAGAAACTCAACAACTGATTGCAGAGATTGACCGCTTACTCACCAACAAGCGCTTACCTAGGCTTTTCTCTAATCAAGCATCAGAACTACGGCAAGTTTTAGAACGAATTCGCGACTTTTTGGTCAATTTATCAGAAAGTTCTGCTCAGGTTCAAACCCCCCAAGAGCTACAATCACAACAATCTCCCTCACTAGCAAAATCTGTTGCTCAAGATGATCACCAATCTTTACCACAGCAGCAATCTTTACAGCAACAGGAAAATATTAATGTTGTGGTGGGACAAGAAAACAATCCATTTGCAGTAGTGCTGGGACCGTTGCAAGAAGAAATCAAAGCACTGTTGCAAGAGCGATCAAATCTTGCCGAGGAAATCAGGCAATTAGAACAAAAGCGGCTGCATAACTACTCCTTAGCACAGCAATTAGCGAATCAGGAGCAGATGATTTCCGAATTTTTGCAAGTGCTGAAAAGCCGAATTGTGTCTGATTTGACACCACAAACGAGAGAAACTGCCGGCAATTCTCAAATGCAGCATTTGGTGACAAGTTATCAGAGTAACACAGAATCTGCAACTTATTCGACTTTACCCGTAGTAGAGTCACAAGAGCAAGTGGAGCGGTTATCAAGGCTTGCGAAGCAGTTAGATCAAAAGTTACTCGCCCTTGATGGAACTGTGAATGTTGTTTTTGAGGCATTACAGGGCAATATTCACACTTATCATGAGTCTTTGTCCCAGGCGCTGGCGAGAATGCACAGCAAAGGAGTGCAAGGGGAACAGTTGTTGGCAAGTTTCATCACCAATTTTACACAGCAGTTGCAACAACAAACTTCCATCAACCAAGCGTCTGTTGAGAATGTCAAAGATGAAACACCACAGTTAGTAGAATCAAACGAGTTAGTTTCAGAGTTACCTGAGGTGACACCAAATAACCAAGCACTCAGCTTGGAAGCACAACAGGAGAGTACGAATGCATCAGATTTGAATGCAGTCGTTTTTCAGGACAGGGAAGACGCACAAAACACCGTAGAGACTCCTGACAAAAGTGCTGTACACCACAATAGTTCTCAGTTCATTCGTGATCAAGTAGACCAACTTTATGCCAGTTTGTTTGGTGTTGACGTGACAGATGTGGCAACAGAAGATAAAGTCACCGATATCACAGATGAGTTCTTTGATCAGCCAACAGCAACTGTATCAGCACCCAGTGAAGTCACAATTATCACAGATGAATTATCTACTCTCACATTATCTGAACTTACAGATGAGTTATTTGAGCAAAGCATAACCACACCTGCTGGGGATCAAGTTACAGATGTCACAAATCAATTATCTGCACCTGATATAGATCAGTTTTTTGAGCAGCAAACGACAACCACACCCGTGACAACAGATGATGACACAACTGTGACGGATGTGACAACCACGAAGGTGACAAATGTCATAGATGAGTTATTTGATCAACCAACACTCACTTCATCTGCCGACACTTCACCACCAACTGTTACTCATCAACCACAATCAGAGTTTCTGTATGAAATAACTTTTGAAGCACCGCAAGTGCCAACAAAGCCGGTGACAGATGTCACAAATTCTTCATCAGTGTCGAATCTCTCTGAAACTTCTCCAGACGCTGCAACAAATCAACAACAACTCGATTCTATTGTTGAGATTCCAGATCCCTGGTTGGAGGAACTAGAAGCCGATCTTGTGAAACTCAGTACTGATGACGCCAAACAGACACAAGATGTCAGCTTGGAAACCACAGAACAATCATCCATTCCTCAGGAAAATATATTGGCAGAATTACCGCCTGTGGAAGAGTATACTCAGGTTGTTTCTTTTGACAGTACTAGCCCAGTGAGTCCAACAACTGAAAATATAATTACAGTGTTGACTGATTTATTGGCTGATACAAACCGCGAGTCACTAGCAGCAAACATAGCACCGATCACTTCCGAAGCCGTAGAAACTCCCCCACAGAATATTGCTGAATCAACAGCCGGTGGAATTCAAAATCGTGATGTAGAAGAGTCTTCAGAGAACAACGTTCCTGCTTCACCGATTGAGAATGTGCTATTTCCAGAAGAAAATCAATCTCCAGAAATAGTTGATATTTCCTTGGAAGAAGCGCAGTTGGATCAATTGGAACAAGATTTAGCGAGTTTTGATGGGGAGATAAATGCTTTGTTGCAGCCTTTGACTCAAAGCGAAAATCAAGAAAAAGCAGAGACTGAGCCAAACTCAAGCATAATAGAACCACAAGCGGAACTTGAAAAAAGTGTGGTAAAAGAAGAAATCGACGGTTCTTCTGTCTCCATTTCTGGTTCCACAAATAACGACGCCCGTAAATCTATTTGGTATTTAGGAATTGATTTGGGTACAACCGGAATTTCTGCGGCTTTGTTAAATCGCTCCACAACTGAGGTGTATCCTCTATATTGGTCAGCAGCACAAACCCAAGAGGAAGCAACTTCTATAAAACGGTCGTTTCGTTTACCAGCAGAAGTCTATCTGCCAACAGCTTCGGTGACAAGCACTGAAACAGAAAGTTCACATCCACAAGACCAGATAGCACCTGCGGCTGTGGCTGAAGAAAAAGTACCTGAGAATATGGCTACGAGTTCTCCATCACCTCAGTCGAGTGCTGCAACGCATAACTTATTCTCAGCGCAGTTGAAACCCTATCTGCAAATTGCTTTACCTTACAAGAGTGAGGGACAAAAATGGGAACCAGTTTTGCAATTAAACGAATTTTCTACTGTTCCATTGGTTTGGGTTGTGCGATCGCTCTCAAAATTGCTCTTAACGTTCACTGAGGATCGCAGTAGCACGACGTTGGGTTTAAGTGCGGCTGCTGTTGGTCTAGACCAAGAAACCTTCCGTCGTATTATCAATGAGATTACTGGTGTTATTTGCACTTGCCGATCCAACTGGTCGGAACAATATCGCTTCAACATTCGAGAAGCTATACTCATCAGCAAACTCGTACAGCATCCGCAACAAGTCTTTTTTCTGGAGGAAGGGATTGCTTGTTTGCTGTCAGAACTTGACGGCGCTGAAGGTGAAATCGTGAAAATCACAGATAGTGAGGGGACTCGTTTTGCAAAAAGCAGCGATCGCCCTCTTGTGGGTAATACTTTCGTCCTTAATATCGGTGCTGCTGCAACAGAAATGGCGTTAGTTAATTTGCCGGAAAACGTGGAAGACCTCACCCATAGTGATTTTATGCTTCACGGTTTTGCTTATGCTGGCAAAGAATTAGAGCAAGACATTATTTGTCAATTGCTATTACCATCTAAATGGCGACAACCACGCACGACTTCTCAGGAAGATACCAAAACTTATACCACAAATTCCAAGAATTGGCAACCAGCAATTCTTGGTTTAGATCAGATGTCCTTTTCGAGTTTAGGCTTGGAAGAATTGAACCTCCCTCGGGCTGGGGAACCAGATGTTGGAGAACGCATTCGCCTACAGCAACGGTTAGAAAGTTCACTTTTAGGAAAGGCGATTATTGATGCGGCGATCGCTCTCAAGCTGATTTTGCAACACCAAGAATCTTTTACCCTAGAACTAGCAGATCAGCAATGGGTTTTGCAGCGACGAGACTTAGAAAGCCAGGTATTTGTCCCATTTGTTCGACGCATCAACCGAGAAATCAATCGGTTACTTGTTGCCAAAGGCATACCAACAGAAGCAATAAATCAAGCTATTTTCACAGGTGGGGTTGCTTCTGTTGCGGCGGTGAGTCGTTGGCTGCGGCAAAAACTGCCCAACGCTAAGATTATCCAAGATTTGTATCTGGGTGAAAATAACTCTCCCAATTGCAGTCGGGTTGCATATGGTTTAGCAGTACTTCCTCTGCATCCTCAAGTCTTAGACGTTCCCAGACAACAGTACACCGACTATTTCTTGTTCACAGAATTGCTGCAAATTCTACCATCAAGAGCCATATCCTTTAGCGAAGTTATCCAGTTATTTGAGAATCGTGGCATTAATACCCGCACTTGTGAGCAACGGCTGATGGCTTTCTTGGAAGGTGAGTTACCTTCTGGCTTGATCCCCACCAGCACAGATGCCATTTGGCTCACCCAAGGTTCATGTGACAATTCTAACTATAAGGCGATAACAGCCGCACCACTTTTTGAAAAACAAGGAAGTCTCACTTATCGTCCCAATACCGAACAACTCCAGGCTATTACTCGTTATCTCGACGCCATCAAACCTAGTATTCAGCAATCTCTTGAGGAACCTTACACGGTGAATTTCGCCTTGGGAATCGTTGATTAGCATTTTGTCCCCTTATCCCCAGAGGGGACTTTGAAACCCTCCGTTGTGGCGACTGGCGTTCAAACAGTTATCAGTATTTTTTTGTATCATTTATCGTTCCTGAAAGCAAAATGTGATAATCTCATATATTTATAGGAAATCAAAGTAGACTAATTACCAACACCTGTCGAAAGCATTTACCAAGTCAAACTCTCGGAACAAAAAAGCATCATATACCTCTCTCTTGAGAGTGGTTTTTATCACAAAAAATCATCATTTTCAACTTTCTTAAACTTTTTTTTCAATATAAAAAATCTTATTTCTGTACAGATTTAGGTGAAAAATACTAATGTATAAATAACAGCCATAATCATACTGAAATATTTACAACGATTAGGGGTCAATCAAAAAATTATGGACAATACCCGAAAAAGAATCGTCATTCAAGGAGACATGGCACTCCTTATCAGAGGCTTAATTATTGGCAAAGTGTTGACACTTGTGGTTATTGGGGGACTGTTCTGGTGGCTAGTGCGGCCACGCTTGTTGATTACCAGCAACATTAACTCTTCGCCTAGTCAAAATACAAACACAACCTCTAGTACTAGATTAGCCTTTGGGACAACTGCTGATATTCCTGTCGGTTCATTCAAATACGGTGGCAGTACAGCGTGGGCACCTATTCGACAATTAATAGATTCTCAAATCCAAAATGCTCATCCAGAATTGCAGTTAAATTACGTAAAACCCACTAACGGCAGTCCTGGTTCTGGTTCAGGCATTCGTATGTTGCTTGACGGGCAATTGGACTTCGCCCAGTCTTCTCGTCCGATAACAGTTGAAGAATCCACTACAGCCAAGCAGCGAGGTTTCACACTTGATCAACGTCAAGTTGGTATTGATGGAATAGCAGTGGTTGTTAACCCATCACTCACGCTGCCCGGTTTAACAATTGACCAATTGCAACAAATTTATCACGGTGAAATTACTAACTGGAAGCAAGTAGATGGACCAGACCTACCCATCACTCCTTTTGCCCAACGTCCAGAGGACGCAGATACACTCATATTTGTAAACAACAAATCAAGCGGCACATCAAGCAACAAAGACTTAAACAATCAAGCGTTTAGCTCTAACGTCCAGTATGTCCACTCTACTACACAAGCGGTGCGTCGGCTCAGTAAAACCCCGGGCGGTTTGTATTACGCTTCTGCTCGTACACTAGTCCCTCAATGTAGTGTGAGGCTTTTGCCACTTGGTCAGACTCCTACTAAGTTCATCCCCCCCTACCGTGAACCAAAAGTGTCAACCGAGGAGTGCCTACACAAGCGCAATCAGCTCAATACTAAAGCAATCAAAAATGGCAGCTATCCACTCACCACAAACCTGTTTGTGATTATTAAGCATAACAACGGTCGGGAACAGCGGGCGGGAGAAGCCTATGCCAAACTTTTACTCACCGACCAAGGGCAAGAGGCTATTGAGCAGGCTGGATTTATTAGAGTTCGTTAAATTTGTATTCACTGCTACATAAAATCTGGACAATTCCAGACATGACTTGACGTTTCGGCGGGAGCATGGGAGCAATTATCCCTTAACGTCCAGGCACGGTTTAACCATCCGTGCATATTTTTGGAGATTTTTAGATGCATTTAAATCTCGGTCTTGGGTGTGCTGACATTTCTGACACACATAAACCCGCTCTGATAGACTAATTTCTCGAATTTCTCCACAATTTGAACAAGTTTTACTAGATGGGTAAAATCTATCCACAAATACGACAGTTCCACCGTATCTAATGACTTTATATTCAACCTGTCTACGAAATTCATAAAAATTAGCATCGCTGACAGCACCCGCTAACCGATGATTCTTCAACATCCCCGAAGTATTTAAATCTTCTAAAGCAACTACTGCGTGGTTTTTGCAGATAAATGTAGTCGCCTTGTGAGTGGCATCTTTACGTATATTAGCAATCCGTCGATGCAGTTTAGATATTCTCAGTTTTTGTTTTTTATAACGATGACTACCTCTCACCTTCCTCGATAATTGTCGTTGTAACCTTGTTAAGGTTTTTTGGGCTTTTTTGAAAGCTTTTGGGTTGAAAAAAATCACTCCTGTTGATAAAGTTGCTAAAGTTTTTATCCCGACATCAACCCCGACATATTCATGTTCTTTTTTGGTGATTTCTGGTGAGATTTCATAAGAACAAGAAATGTACCAATCTCCGGCTGATTTCGATATAGTCAGCTTTGTGGTTGTTGTGTGTGGTAAGGATTCATAAGTTGATACCCAGCCAATGGTTGGTAATTTTATGCGTTTACCACCCAAGTTTATTGGTTTACCACCAGCATTAATTGTAAAACTTTCATTTCTCCCTTTCCTTTTAAACTTGGGATAATCTGCACGTTTTTGAAAGAAGTTTTTAAAGGCTTTTCCTAAATTATCAAATGCAAATTCTGTGATTTTTTGACAAATCCCTTTTTCTTTAATCCAGGTGAGAACTGGTTTGACTTCATTATTAAAAAATTTCTTTAAAGTCAAATGATTTGGTTGATATCCTGACTCATACAAAGCTTTCCATGTTGCCAGTCCCCAGTTATATGTAAATCGGGATATGCCAGCATGTTTTGACATCAGAATTTTTTGGGATGATGTCAATTTTAGTTTGGTTTTGATCGAGGTCACGCATTTGTCCCCTAGAAAATGAGCCAGCCCTGGTGTTGGTTGATCTGTCGGCGAAGTTGGGTACTCGTTGTAATAGGGCTGGCTCATTTTCTTCGTGTAAGACCTCGTCAGCAACACAAATCTACTCTGCATGAGCATGGTATGTTTCAAATCATCACATAACTTATGGAGGTAGGTCTAGTCGGTTGATGTAAATTTTCTTAAAATAGGTAGACGGTTTTGTGAGGCGGTTTGTCAGTAAATGTCGGGCTTTGTCCAGTTAATAGTCTACTAGGACATTGCTCTTCAAGAATAACTACTATTGAGTCTTAAAGTATAGTACTAAATATTTTTACGTTAAACTATTTAATTGTTGAAATACACATAAAGTAATATTTAGCGCTAAAATATTAATGGTTGAACTCGCCGCTCTACTCATGCTTTTAAGTTGCTAGAGTATTGTTTTTGGGCAGTTGAACATTCCTGGTCACTCAGTCGTAGGCAACTCTCAAAGTTAAAGATGAACAAAGCAGATACGATTAGACAAGTAGCGCTCGACTGGAAAGTGACGCGACCGGAAATTGATCCAAGCCCGATGGTACGAGTACTGGCAGTGCTTCGTTCAGCCTTAGAACTCGAAAAGGCGACACAAAAGCTTTTTGCCCGGTATGACTTGAATACAGCAACGTTTGGAGTCCTCGCAACACTGCGCCGTTCTTCGCCGCCTGAGGGGATGACCCTTTCTCAATTAGCTCAATTTGTCCTAGTCACACCAGCTTCCATCACCAATCGCGTTGATCGTTTGGAAGCACGGGGTTTAGTCGAGCGGTATGATGCCACAAATGATCGACGGTGTTGGTTAGTGCGTTTGACTCAGAAGGGATATGACCTCATTGATGAACTGATTCCGCAACACGTAGAGAATGAGCGCCAGTTGCTTTCTGGTTTAAATGAGCAGGAACAGGAGCAACTTTATTTGCTGCTACTTAAGCTACTGGCAAGTCTAGAGGATGACTAAAGGATAGAACACAGCAAGCACTTTATAGTGGGTGAGATGAAAACCCTGTGGCTTTAGCCCAGGGACGCCACATGC
>NZ_QMEB01000239.1:0-7704 GCF_012912135.1 Brasilonema bromeliae SPC951
ACATAAATGAGATTTTTAGAGTAGGCATCTAAAACGATGCCGTAACTTTTCAGAATACCGACGACTTCTATCAGATTTTCTTCGGTATCAGGAAGTAATGCCCCTCCTGACTCTAATCGCTCGATATATTCAAATAATGGATAGTTAACAGGTTTATCTTTTATGTTTACCATTGCTATATCTCCTACTTAAAATACATATTAAAAGTTAGGTTTGTAGTATGCATTTGGGCACATCTTACAAACCTAAGAACAGTCTTTTAAGTTTTGGTTTTTTCCTTAACAAACGATACCGTTGCCACTGGGGTTGGTATATTAACCATCGTCGTCATTGTCGGTTCAGTCCAACGCACAAGCCAATTGGGTTGGACTCCAAAAATGACAATAAGCACAGCTAAAACTACAGCGGGGATACGATCGCCCCAAGACACGCGTGGCAAATTGACAACTTGTGGAGACAAGCGCCCAAAAAAGGCACGATTCATCAGAATTAAGAAGTAAACAGCAGTTAAGCCAGTACCTATCATAGACAACAAAGTTTGCACTGGGAAAACTGCGAAACTGCCGCGAAAAATGATAAATTCTGAAATAAATCCCACCATTCCCGGTATACCAGCGCTAGCCATCACTCCCAAAACCATCAAGCTTCCAATCACAGGCATACCTCGTTCTGGGTTGAGAAGTCCCTGAAGAACTCCTAAATCACGGGTACCTGTTTTTTTATACACAATCCCTACCAGCAAAAACAGCAGGGCTGAAATCAAGCCGTGACTAATCATTTGCATGATGCATCCCAAGACACTCAAAGGTGTTGCAGCTGCGGCGGCTAAAAGCACATAGCCCATGTGTCCAACGGAACTGTATGCTACCATCTTTTTCATGTCGTTTTGGGCGATCGCACACGATGCACCATACAGCACGCTGATAACTGCCCACGTTGCTAAAACGGGGGCTACATAACTCCAACCATTCGGCAACAAGTTCATCCCAAACCGGAGTAAGCCGTAAGTTCCCAACTTCAACAGTACCCCAGCTAATAATACAGAAATTGGTGTGGAAGCCTCAACGTGAGCATCTGGCAACCAAGTATGTAGAGGAACTAAGGGAATTTTGATGCCAAAACCAATTAATATTCCCAGCAAGAGTAAGACTTGTGTCTCTACAGACAAAACGCTAGTATTCAAGGCATCCAAAGCAAAGCTAGAAGAACCACTCAGCCAAACCATGCCCAGAAAACTTGCTAAAATCATTATCCCGGAAACAGCGGTGTAAATCAAAAATTTAGTCGCTGCATAGCCGCGCCGTTCTCCACCCCAAATCGCAATCAGAAAATACAGGGGAATCAGTTCGATCTCGTAAAACAAGAAAAATAGCAGTAAATCCTGTGCCATGAAGGCTCCAGTCACGCCAGCGTTTAACAGCAGGAGCAAACTGTAATAAAATCGAGGACGCGCAATATTTTCGTCAGTGCTGTCAATGGCGATCCAAGTCAACAAGCCATTTAATAGCAGCAAAGGTAATGACAGACCATCTATTCCAAGATAATAATTTAATCCTAACGCATCTATCCAAGGTAGGAATTCGGTAAATTGTTGATTCGTCTCCCCAGGATTAAACTGGCTTGAAATGACTACAGTCCACAAGAAAGCGATACTCGCAACAACCAAAGCGACTTTACGAGAAAGTTTTGGTGTCATGCCAAAAGGCAAGAAACCGATCAAAGCCGCACCGAGCAACGGCACCAAAAGCAAAATACTGAGCATAGGAAACAAGTCGGTAAGGTGAAGGGGGGGACAAGGGGACTAAAATGGCAATGTATTCAGCAAGCCTAATGACCAACTGATGAGAAAACCTAGGAGGCTAATGCCTACAAGGATGGTCAATAGGTATCCTTGAGAGCGACCAGAAACGCTATACTTTAAGGTTTGTCCACTAAAAATTGCTGCAAACCCAATTAAGTTAATGAAACCATCTACTAGGTAGCGATCGCTCCATGCTGAAATTTTAGAAAGCACCGCGACTATACTAACGACTGTCACATGATAAAGTCGGTCAATGTAAAAGTCATAACCCAACAAGTCTTGCAAAAATCTCCAAGTAAGAACTCTAGATCTCGACCAAGCTTTGTGCAGATAGATGTTAGACCCTACCCCTATCCCCAGCGCTCCAGAGGATACTAACAAGGTCACGACAATCCAATTTATACTTTCCCAATCCGGTAAGAGATACCATTGTTGTAGCATCAGGGGTAATAACAAGGTCATTATCGTCAGCGTTACCATTGGCAATGCCATCTGCCAACCGACTTCTGGAGTGCGACGGGTCTTTGGTTGTGGCTGCCCCCAAAATATTAAGCGAAATAGGCGTGTCAAATTTAATGCCGTCAAACTATTGACCACCACTAACACACCAACAACCCAAGGGCTAACCAAAGCCAAGCCATCAGCCCATCCTAACATCGCCCAAAAACTGCCCAGCGGTAATAATGTCACCATTCCAGCAGAACCAACAACAAAAGCTGTGGTGGTTGCTGGCATCCTTGACCACAGACCCCCCATTTCTGTTAAATCTTGAGTATTGGTAGTAAATATTACTGCTCCAGAACTCATAAATAAGAGTGCCTTGGCAATGGCATGAGTTAGCAGCAGCATCAAAGCAACTCCTCCTTGTTGCATCCCAACTGCCAAAAACGCTAACCCCATGTATGCACTTGTGGAGTGAGACATTGCTCGTTTGATGTCAATTTGAGCCAGCGCCACTAACGATGCACCAATTGCGGTGACTGTACCCATGACGATTAAAGCATTTAATGCGACTGGCGACAGCGCTAAAATTGGTTGTAGTTTAAACAACACATACGCCCCACCAGCCACCACCAAGGAGTTTCGCATCACTGAAGCTGGGTTGGGACCTTCCATCGCCTCATCTAACCACAAATGTAGCGGAAATTGAGCGCATTTACCTGCAGGTCCTGCAATCAGCCCTAAACCTAATAAAGTTGATGTTGTTGAATTTAAATCTGCCGTCTGCGCCCATTCATACAAGTCAGAAAAGTTCAAGCTACCTGCTATGGTGGAAAGCGTCACAACTGACATCAGCAGCAACAAGTCTCCCACGCGTTTAGTCCAAAATGCATCTCGTGCTGCTGTGACGACTAACGGTTGAGCATACCAGAAACCCACCAGCAAGTAAGTCGAAAGAGTCAACATTTCAAGAAGGGCATAGCTGAGAAATAAAGAGTCACTGATAGCTAAGCCACTCAGCGCTGCTTCAAAAAACCCCATCAGCCCAAAGAAACGGGCAATAGCCCAGTCCTTTTCCATGTAACCAAGGGCGTAAGTTAGTGCCAGTAAACTTAATCCTGTAATGAAAACTGTTGTCCCAACACTAATTGGCGAAATTTCTAAAGCAAAGGATAGCTCAAAATCCGCAGCTTTGAACCAGGTAAACAAAAAACTTTGTGGTTCTGTATTCCAAATATCAACGAATACGAACAGGCTGTGGATAAAAGCCAAAAAGGTTGCCAACCAATTGACATAAGCAGCTGGTCTTGGTCCTGTGCGCCGAATTAATCCTATTGCCCACGGTAAAGTCAACAGGGCACCTATTAACCCATAAAAAGGTATACACCAACTTGTTGAAAAGAGAATCTGATTCATTCAAATGTTCCTTTACAGCTTTGAGCAAGAATTCCTTTTTCAGTTTATGAAATGATTGATCCTAGTTTCTGCTTTTAACAATTCAAATTTTATTATTTAGAATTATTCTTTCATTGTTTGTATCGAAAACACAAACAAAAATGTCGTATATTTCATCATATATTTTTTCTTACCCCCTTACTTGTCTTTCTTTTGACAGCAATAATTTATAACTAAAAGATTCTAGTTTATAAGGAATATAATAAAAAATTATATACTTTATTCTGATTGTCTTCACAAAGAGTAACAGCCAGGGAAGAACTGTCCTAACACTTCCTAAGTTTTCCGTCATTCTTCTTGAGGCAGAATTTCCACCTTTACGAACCTGTTTCAGCAGATAGTATAAAAAAATTATAAAACAGAAGTGTCTGCTCTAGGAATCTGTGAAGTTCGGTTGAGCAGAATTGTCGTTCTCAAGTAATATTAATTTTTTTTAATTAAGTTTATTATAAACTATTATGGTAATTTATATTGTCAGGGACGCCAAGCTTTTCTATGCTTAATTTGGAAAGCTTTTAAAGCTCAAGATGAGCATCCCCGTAAAAAATTTTCCACCTGACAGTATATTGCACTAAATTTGTGGGAGTTCTGCGATGCCAATTGCGGTTGGAATGATTGAAACAAAAGGGTTTCCGGCAGTCGTTGAAGCTGCTGATGCGATGGTGAAAGCCGCTCGCGTTACTCTAGTAGGGTATGAAAAAATCGGTAGTGCTCGGGTGACTGTGATTGTCCGAGGAGACGTTTCTGAAGTACAAGCTTCAGTTGCTGCTGGAGTGGAAGCAGCTAGAAGAGTCAATGGCGGTGAGGTGCTTTCCACTCACATCATTGCTCGTCCTCACGAAAACCTGGAATACGTACTGCCTATTCGTTACACCGAAGCCGTGGAGCAGTTCCGCACTTAGCAATTTTGGATTTTCGCTCTTCAGTGCTGGGCTAAAATTAAGCGGCAGAAAGCAACTGCAAAAAATCAAGCTTTCAGCCAACAGCCCAAGTGCTGACGGCTTGAAAAATCTGAAATTGTTGTCGGGGTTGCCGTATTGGGCTACGACGTCGGCTGTATTCAAATCTTAAAAACAAAGGATTAAAACTTATGTCAATTGCAGTAGGAATGGTGGAAACTTTGGGGTTTCCGGCGGTAGTAGAAGCAGCAGATGCGATGGTGAAAGCAGCTCGCGTGACTTTAGTAGGCTACGAAAAAATTGGTAGCGGTCGCGTAACCGTGATTGTGCGGGGAGACGTTTCTGAAGTACAAGCTTCAGTTGCTGCTGGAGTTGAATCAGTCAAGCGAGTCAATGGTGGACAAGTGCTGTCTACCCACATCATTGCTCGTCCTCACGAAAACCTGGAATATGTGCTGCCAATTCGTTATACAGAAGACGTAGAACAGTTCCGGGAGAATGTGAACGCAATTCGTCCCTTCGGCAACAGAAGACCATAATCTGTCATGCAAATTGCTAAAGTTCGCGGCACAGTAGTTAGCACTCAAAAAGACCCAAGTCTCAGAGGTGTCAAGCTACTGCTGTTGCAATTAGTAGATGAAGAAGGACAAATTTTGCCAGAATACGAGGTGGCAGCTGATAGTGTGGGTGCGGGAGTAGATGAGTGGGTACTTATTAGTCGCGGTAGTGCCGCCCGTCAAGTTCTGGGTAACGAACAACGTCCAGTAGACGCAGCAGTGGTGGCCATAATTGATACAGTCCACGTTCAAGACCGTGTGATTTACAGCAAAAAAGACCAGTATAGATAGTCATTAGGAGGCAGTGCGGTGGACGGGTTCCCCGGCAGGAGCCAGTGCGGTCTTGGGGTCTCCCCAAGTGGAGCACCTGGCGTCATCTGCCGTTCATTAGTGAGCCAGCAGGATCTTGAGGGAAACCCCCATGAGCGACTGGCGCTCTTGGGTCAGACGAAGGCAGGCATACCCGTAAGGGTCATTAGGAGCCAGTGCGGACGCCACATGCCTCTGTCGGGAGACCCTCCTGCAGCAGTGGCTCGTCTTGGGGTCTCACGCCACATGCTACAAGTCGGCACAGCCGACGGCAGATGCTACCCTTCGGGAAGCCGCCCTTCGGGCGTCTACAAGCCGGGAAACCCTTTCGGCAGTTCCTCATGGGGGAAACCCCCAAGACCGGACTGCCTCACCAACGCACTGCCTCCCCAACGCAGTGGCTCCCCAAGTAGGGCATCTGGCGTTCATTAGCTGTAAACAAAGGACTTTTGACAAAGGACTTTTGACAAAGGAGAACAGAGGAGGAATCTAGCGATGGCAGTCCGCAGCACGGCGGCACCCCCAACCCCGTGGTCAAAAAGTTTAGCTGAGCCAAACATCCATGAAACAGCGTTTGTGCATCCCTTTTCTAATATTATTGGGGATGTATTTGTAGGCGCAAATGTAATCGTTGCTCCGGGAACTTCGATTAGAGCGGATGAAGGCACACCCTTTCACATAAGTGAAAACACCAACATTCAAGATGGTGTCGTGATTCATGGGTTAGACCAAGGTCGAGTCATTGGTGATGACCAAAATGAGTACTCTGTATGGATTGGCACCAATGCATCCATTACTCACATGGCGCTCATTCATGGACCAGCTTATGTTGGGGATAATTCCTTCATTGGCTTTCGCTCCACAGTGTTCAACGCCAGAGTCGGAGAAGGTTGCATCGTAATGATGCATGCTCTGATTCAAGATGTGGAAATACCTCCGGGAAAATACGTGCCTTCTGGAGCAATAATTACGAGTCAGCAGCAAGCTGATCGCTTACCAGATGTGCAGGCACGCGATAAACAATTTGCTCATCATGTGGTTGGGATTAATCAGGCCTTGCGCTCTGGTTACATCTGTGCAGCGGATAGTAAGTGTATAAGTACTGTTCGGAAGGAATTGACTAAATCTTATACAAGCAATAATGGGTTTGAAAGGAGTAATGACGTGGCAAGAAGTAGCTTGGGTGTTGAAACAGTCGATCAAGTACGTTATCTGTTAGATCAAGGATATAAAATTGGTACGGAACACGTAGACCAGCGGCGGTTCCGTACTGGCTCTTGGCAAAGTTGTACACCAATACAAGCAAGGTCAGTTGGTGAGGCGATCGCAGCTTTGGAAAGTTGTTTAGCAGATCACTCTGGCGACTACGTCCGCCTTTTTGGCATTGACCCCAAGGGTAAACGGCGCGTGTTAGAAACCATTATCCAACGCCCAGATGGAGTCGTAAATGCGCCTGCTAACTTCAAAGCTCCTACCACCAATCAAACAAACAAAAGCTACAGCGATAATGGTTACAGCAACGGCAGTGGTAGTGGTAAACTCAGTGCCGAAACTCTAGACCAAGTACAACAACTTCTTGCAGCTGGTTACAAAATTGGTACAGAACACGTAGATGAGCGTCGCTTCCGTACAGGTTCATGGCAAAGCTGCCAGCCCATTGAAGTCACTTCCACACAAGAAGTTGTCAGCGCATTGGAAGAATGTATGGAAAATCATCAAGGTGAGTACGTACGCTTGATTGGTATTGACCGCAAAGCTAAACGGCGCGTATTAGAAAGCATTATCCAACGTCCTAACGACCCAGTTGGCTCATCCAGCAGTTCTAAGTCTACAGCTAGTGCGCCAACTAGTGAGGTGCCGGTCAATTATTCTGCCAGATCAGCAGGAACAGCAACCAGTACCCGCCTCAGTTCCGAGGTCGTAGAACAGCTACAGCAACTCATCAATGGTGGGTATAACATTAGCGTAGAACACGTAGACCAGCGACGTTTTCGCACAGGTTCGTGGTCAAGCGCTGGGCAAATTCAAACTCGTTCTGCACAACAAGCCGCAGCAGCATTAGAAAACTATCTAAATCAATACCAAGGGGAGTACGTGCGACTGATTGGTATTGAGCCCAAAGCTAAACGTCGCGTACTGGAAACAATTATCCAACGCCCATAAGACAAAGGGACAAACAAAAAGAGCTGGGGACAAGGGGACAAGACAATTCAAAATCACCGAAGATTTGAATCTCCTGAGC
>NZ_QMEB01000239.1:7714-10024 GCF_012912135.1 Brasilonema bromeliae SPC951
GCCCCGTGCCGAACGGAGACGCTGCGCGAACGGAGGAAACCTCCGCTCAAACTTCTCTCAAAATTCAAAATTCAAAATTCAGAATTTAGAATTAGAACTCTCTCCCTCATCCTCCTTACTCCCCCACTCCCTCACTCCCTCACTCCCTCCTATTTCATTGGCTTCCGAGGTTACATATCATGTCTGTGCCGCCACTGCGCCCAAGTTATGACTTTGATTCTTATATAAGTGGCGAGGTGATAATTCATCCAAGTGCAGTACTTGCACCAGGTGTGATACTCCAAGCAGCTCCAAACAGCAAAATAATTATTGGTTCGGGGGTCTGTGTTGGTATGGGGTCAATTCTCCAAGTCCATGAAGGAACCCTAGAAGTAGAAGCAGGAGCAAACCTGGGAGCCGGTCTTTTGATGGTTGGTAAAGGCAAAATAGGGGCGAATGCTTGTATTGGGGCAGCAACAACAATTTTTAATTGTTCTGTTGAGCCGGGACAAGTCGTACCCGCTGGTTCTGTTCTCGGAGATACAAGTCGCCGTATTTCTGAATCTCCTACACAGAGTGAACAAACAACCCAGTCGGAATCATCCACAACTAACCCTACTTCCAGTAGTACGCAGTCAGAAAATGGGACAGGGAGACAAAAAGGACAAGGAGACAAACAGATAGGAGAACAGGGGGACAAGCAGGAATCATCTGCCATCTCTCCCTCATCCTCACGGCAGTCGCCACAAGTCGGGGAACCCGCCCATGGCGCTGCCTCCTCATCTTCCTTATCCCCCCCAGTTTCCACTCAGGATTCTCAAATAAGTAGTTACATTTATGGGCAAGAAAGCATACAAAAGCTGCTGGTCACATTGTTTCCCCATAAACAATCGTTGAACAAACCTATATCTGACGGTGAACCTGAATAAGTGTTAATTGTTAAGTTGTCAGCAATCAAAGAGCAACTAACAATTGAGTACCCTGGAGAACTGAAATGGAGGCATACAGTCAAAGGTCTATAAGCAATATCCAGACATCGCGCCGTCGAGACGCACTCAGTGAAAGTGCGTTGGGATTAGTGTCTACCCGCAGTTTTCCAGCAATGGTTGGTACAGCGGATATGATGCTGAAAACCGCTGGAGTTCACCTGGTTGGATATGAGAAAATTGGCAGTGGTCACTGTACTGCGATCGTCAGGGGTGGGATAGCTGATGTACGTCTGGCGGTAGAGTCTGGTGTGCAAACTGCTGAACAATTTGGTCAGTTGGTTTCTAGCTTGGTCATTCCCCGTCCTTATCCCAACCTGGAAGTGATACTGCCTATCAACAGCCGCCTGAGTGCACTTTCTCAAGACAGCTACAACCGCCTGAGCAACCAAGCAATTGGTTTAGTAGAAACGAGGGGATTTCCAGCGTTGGTGGGAGCAGCTGATGCCATGTTGAAAGCTGCCGATGTCCAATTGGCAGCTTACGAAAAAATTGGTGCGGGTTTGTGTACAGCCATTATTCGTGGGTCCGTGGCAAATGTCGCGATGGCAGTAGAAGCTGGTATGTACGAGGCAGAACGCATTGGAGAGTTGAACGCAGTAATGGTCATTCCAAGACCATTGGAGGAGTTGGAGCAAACTTTGCCAGTTGCAAGTTGCTGGATAGAAGAACGTCAACCGTTAAAGTTACCCGTCAACATCAAGGAGCAAGTTGCAGAAACAGAGTTAGTACAATTGCCAGATTTATCCAGGTTACCTCTAAAAATGACCGAAGAATGACTGCGAGTGAAAAAGTTAAGAGTTAAGAGCTAAGAGTAGCCAGTTGTGTAAACGTTCCCCCCCCTTAAGCAAACTGGATTCGAGGAATGAGTCCTTTGTCTTTTGCGTTTACAAATGACCCTCCGGGTCTGTTCATTCGCCCTGCAGGCACGCACTTGCACAGGGAACAGCCGTATGCCCTTCGGGTATGCGCAAAGCGCACGCCAAAGGCGAACGCCAGTCGCCTACGGAGGGAGAGCCGTCATTCGCGCTGGTCTCACCAGTCACCCGCTTTCGGGTTACCCTCAAAGCAGTGCTGGACTTAGCCCACTGGCTCACAAATGACGAACCACTCATCACTCATAACTCGTAACTTGAGCTATCTAAGATCAAGGTGTGTAACCTTGGCTGGAAGGTGTCTTACGCTGTTGTTGCTAGTTTGAATCATAACTTTTTCCAGTTGATAAGGGAAATACCATTATTAGAATAGTTTTCATAGGTTTTTATCTATGTATACATCCGCCTTATATTCCAATACGCTTGCTGTTAAGGATTGATCCTCCCTAGCCCTCCTTAAAAAGGAGGGA
>NZ_QMEB01000240.1 GCF_012912135.1 Brasilonema bromeliae SPC951
TTTCTTAATATTTAACCATATAATTATTTTTCCCCAAAGAAAACTTTATACAGTTCACTTATGAAACAAAGACAGATTGTTCTCGTCACTTAATTTTAAAATATTATGTATCAAATTTTTCTTGATAAAAAGTCGGGAGCATAACAATAAATATGAAGATGCCTGGGCGATTTAAAATTGTTCCCGCAGCATTAACGATGAGCTTAGTTTTCACCAATGCTCATTTGGCTGAGGCGCAAGTTGTGCAAATTACTTCTCGTTTGCAGCCAGATCCGCTGATTGTGAATGGTACGTCCGGCGGATCACTTGCAAGCAACTGTGGTAACATTGCCACTAAACCCAATCAGGTGATACGGGTGACAGAATCACTACCTTATTTGCGCTTAACAGTTGAAAGTGGGGGACAACCAACTCTATTAATTCATAGTCCTGGAGGACGCTTCTGTGTGTTGGCAGATAAGTACTCTGGGGGCAAGCCGGAAATTTCTGGTTATTGGCAGGCAGGAAATTACTCTTTATATGTAGGAGAATTATCTAGAGGACAGTATAACTATACTTTATCAATTTCGCAACAAAAGATACTAACAAAATAATTAAGAGGGAATAGGGAACTCTTAACAGGGAACAGGGAATAGGGAATAGGGAATAGGGAACTCTTAACAGTGAACAGGGAACAGAGTAGAAGAGGGATGATGTTTCTTTGTGTATGTTGCTAGCGGTTTTCCATCGAAGCGTGAGAGGCACACTATTGTCAAACTACCCCCGCCAGTCTGCCAATTGCGTCACCAGGAAATAGCGCACATGATCAACAAACGATCTCCCATTATGGGTTTGTCCATGTCCCATTCCTGGAACAACGTAACAAACACCATCGGGGAACTGCTTGGCGCACCAACGGGCATCTCGAATGTTAACGATGTGATCAGTAGCACCAAGGAGTAAGCGAACGCGACGGTGAGGCTTTACTTGGTCGATATAGGTCATCGGGTTGCACGCCCGACTATACTCATCGCCATCTTTGAGTTTTTTCGCTACTTGCATAACCTTAATGACAGGTTTAAGCTCAGGTTGGAATCGTTCTAGCAATGCTTCCGCTAGTTTACCTAGAGGCGAAGCTGCTAACTCGCTTAAAAGCGGGTAGCCCCAGCTTTTGGCAAAGGACTGTAAATTAGCATGACCAATCGCCCCCAGCAATCGTTCTCCAAGACCGTTAGCCGTAAAGGCATGGGCACTTTGCAAAACTCCCATACTTACACCAAACAGAGCCACCCGACCATCGGTGAGACTGTAGCGATTGTAGCAAAAATCAACCACTTTCCCAATGTCACGTGTCGTACAACGAAAAATCCGCAGCAGCAATTGGGTGTCGAACGCGATACCGCCATCCACTAGCGGCTTAATTTCATTTTGCACCACAGCACTGAAGGTACGCACCAAGCTACGCTCACCTGCAAAGGGTGTATCAAACAAAGCTACAGCTATACCCATTTGCGTTAGCGTTGGCACAATGAAGGCGTTCCAGCCATAAGGAGCAGACATACCTTGCAGTCCGATGACTAGAGGTGTCTGGTGTGCAGGTCGATTGTGCGGGAGGAAGACTGCAACCGGAAAGCCACTTAATCGTTCATCAATGTCAGCAACTCCAGTAAAAGTGAATGGCTCATTAAACCAATACCGATGACCAGTAACACCTTCAAAAGTAATCGGATCGGGCCCGTAGATTTGCATACCAGGTAAATAACAGAAGCTTAACCGAAAATTCTGTTTAAAAACTCATTCGTTCGTCTACATCCAATTTTGAATTGCTATTTTATCTCGAAAGAGTTGACGACTCAAATTTTTGAGTTAAATTTTGTTAAGATTGGACTCAATACAATCACTTCTGCCTTCTCTTTCAATTCCCTAACCTTGGAGATATCCCATGCTGCGACTTGAACATATCAGTAAAATTTATCCCACAGGCGAAGTCCTCAAGGATGTCAACTGGGAAGTCAAAGCTGGCGATCGCATTGGTTTAGTCGGTGTCAACGGTGCCGGAAAATCCACCCAACTCAAAATTATCACAGGGGAAACTGAACCTACGTCTGGCGAAATCATTCGTCCTGCCAGCTTACACATAGCTTATCTAAATCAAGAGTTTGAAGTCGAACCCACTCGCACTGTTAGAGAAGAATTTTGGACGGTTTTTAAGGAAGCTAACGCTGTGCAGCTGTCTCTAGCGCAGGTGATGCGAGAGATGGAAAGCGCGACTCCAGAGGAACTGGATAAACTGATTAATAAGTTAGATCGCTTACAACGGCAGTTTGAAGCATTAGATGGCTACATCTTGGACACACGAATTGGGAAGATTCTACCAGAGATGGGGTTTGGCTTAGAAGATGGCGATCGCCTTGTAAGTGCTTTTAGTGGTGGTTGGCAAATGCGCATGGGTTTGGGCAAAATTCTATTGCAAGAACCTGACTTATTACTATTAGACGAGCCAACAAACCATTTAGATTTAGAAACAATTGAGTGGTTAGAAAATTATCTCAAGGGGCTAAATACCCCAATGGTAATAGTTTCTCATGACCGCGAGTTTCTTGACCGTTTGTGTACCCAAATTGTGGAAACAGAACGCGGTGTATCCTCCAGCTACCTTGGTAACTATTCAGCATATTTGCAACAAAAAGCTGAAAATCAAACAGCGCAACTTTCAGCTTACGAACGCCAGCAAAAAGAATTAGATAAGCAACAAGCTTTTGTTGATAGGTTCCGCGCTAGTGCGACTCGCAGTACCCAGGCAAAAAGCCGCGAAAAACAACTGGAAAAAGTCGAACGCATCGAAGCACCTACAGATGATTTAAGAACGTTGCACTTCCGTTTTCCCCCTGCACCCCGTAGTGGTCGTGAGGTGGTGAATATCAAGAATTTAACTCACGTCTATGATGATAAGATTTTGTTTTTGGGTGCAAATCTTTTCATAGAAAAGGGCGATCGCATTGCTTTTATTGCTCCCAATGGTGCAGGTAAATCCACTTTGTTACGCCTCATCATGGGTGTTGAACAACCCACAGAAGGATCACTGACATTGGGTGAACACAATGTTCTCCCTGGATACTTTGAACAAAACCAAGCGGAAGCTTTGGATTTGAAAAAAACTGTTATGGAAACTATCCATGACGAAGTTCCTGATTGGAAAAATGAAGAAGTTCGCACCCTTTTAGGAAGATTTCTCTTCAGCGGTGACACTGTATTTAAAGCAGTGGCGGCATTGAGTGGAGGTGAAAAAGCACGTCTTGCCTTAGCAAAAATGCTCTTACAACCCGCTAATTTACTAATACTGGATGAGCCAACCAACCATTTAGACATTCCTGCAAAAGAAATGTTGGAAGAAGCTATTCAAAATTATGATGGCACAGTACTTGTTGTTTCCCATGATCGTTATTTCATTTCCAAGGTAGCAAACAAAATTGTGGAAATCCGTGAAGGAGATTTCCGCGTCTACTTAGGCGACTACCACTATTATTTAGATAAAATAGCAGAAGAAAAAGAAGAAGCAAAATTAGCAGCAATTGCTGCTGAAAAAGCTGCTAAAAAGGCTGCTAAAGCTTCTAAAAGTGGCACAAAAAAGAAATGAGATGTAGATGTAGCAGTCCTAATTCATTCATGAGAATCTCTATTTGTGTCTGACCTTCGTGTCTTTTGTGTCCTTTGTGATAGCCTGCGGGAAGCAGCGATTCGCAAAGCGACACCTGCTTTGTGAATCCGTCTATGTTCAAGAAAAAGACACAAAACCAATAGGTGTACAGTAGTATAGTTATGATACCAAATACAAGAAATTGCCAAAGATAAACAAAGTTTAAGAAATGTCTAAAAGCCCACTTCGAGCAAAATAAAGTAGATCATAAGCAGAAATTCACTTGCGGCTGCTATTAGCAATGGTATCATTCGGGTATTACAAAAAGTAAAGGGCAGTTTTACTATGACCAAAGCACCTGTAGCTCCCGTGGTGCTAGTCATTTTAGACGGATGGGGCTACTGCGAGGAGAGTCATGGAAACGCGATTGCTATTGCTAACACTCCGGTGATGGATAGCTTATGGGCGGCTTATCCCCACACCCTCATCCGAACATCAGGGAAAGCGGTGGGGTTACCAGAAGCTCAAATGGGCAACTCAGAAGTTGGTCATTTGAACATAGGCGCTGGTAGAATTGTCCCCCAAGAATTAGTACGCATCTCAGACGCAGTAGAAGACGGTTCCATTCTCAGAAATCCAGCACTTGTCAAAATTTGCCAGGAAGTGTTTAGTCGAAATGGCAAGCTGCATCTGGTTGGACTCACTTCCTCAGGTGGAGTGCATTCGCACATCACTCATCTATTCGGACTACTTGACTTAGCGAAGATTCAGGGAATATCCCAAGTTTGCATACACGCCATTACTGATGGACGTGACACCACTCCAACTGAAGGGGTGAAAGCATTGGGGCTTCTTCAAGACTATATCGACCGTATAGGAGTCGGGCGTATAGTCACAGTTAGCGGTCGCTATTACGCGATGGATCGCGATCGCCGTTGGGATCGGGTCAAACGCGCTTACGACGTGATGACGCAGGATGGACCTGGAAATGGTCTACCGGCTGTGGAAGTCCTACAAGCATCGTATGCAGAACGTGTGACGGACGAATTCGTGATCCCGGTTAGAATTGCACCTGGTGCGATCGAACCAGGAGACGGAGTCATATTTTTTAACTTCCGCCCCGACAGAGCAAGACAACTCACCCAAGCTTTTGTCAATCCAGAATTTAACGGTTTTGAAAGACAGCAAATCACCCCGCTGTCTTTTGTTACCTTTACACAGTATGACCCAGAATTACGAGTTGGGGTTGCTTTTGAACCGCAAAATTTGAGTAATATTCTTGGGGAAGTCATTTCCAAGCATGGTTTAAAGCAGTTTCGGACTGCAGAAACAGAAAAATACGCTCACGTCACTTACTTCTTCAATGGCGGTTTGGAAGAACCTTTTGCAGGAGAAGACCGAGGACTGATAAATTCTCCGATGGTGGCGACTTATGATAGCGCTCCTGCGATGTCAGCACAAGCAGTGACAGAGGTGGCGATCGCAGCCATTGAAAAGCGCGTATACTCGCTTGTTGTCATCAACTATGCTAACCCAGACATGGTAGGACACACAGGTAACATCCCAGCAACTGTCAAAGCCGTTGAGACAGTTGACCAGTGTTTAGGTCGTCTACTCTCCAGTATTGGTAAAGTTGGGGGGACAGCAATTATAACTGCTGACCACGGCAACGCTGAGTATATGCTAGATAGTAACGGCAATCCCTGGACAGCGCACACGACCAACTTAGTTCCCCTTATTTTGGTGGAAGGTGAAAAAGCCAAGATTCCAGGACATGGTACAGATGTCGCATTGGGGAGTGATGGTAAGCTCTCTGACATTGCACCCACAATTTTGGATATCCTACAACTACCTCAACCACCAGAAATGACAGGGCGATCGCTGCTGCAAAACGCCGAGTATGAAGTGCAACGTTCTCGCACTCCTGTACAACTGGGGATGTGAAAGAGTGAAAAATGATGAATTATGTAAAGAAACAAAACTCATAATTCATCATTTTTAATTTTTCATCTATAATTAAAAATTGGTCTATCTTAAAAATCGTTATTAACTATATTAGCTACCATGACCATTGCTAACGTCGTAGAAGTTATTTGGGCACTTTCCGCTGTTGGTCTCATTGTTTTGGTTTTGCTGCATAGTCCCAAAGGTGATGGCATAGGAGCCATTGGTGGACAAGCCCAACTGTTCAGCAGCACTAAGAGTGCAGAAAATACATTAAACCGAGTGACTTGGGCACTCACAGCCATTTTTCTTGGTTTAACTGTGGTTTTAAGTGCTGGTTGGCTTCCCAAATAACATCAAGATATGGGGAGACAAACCCAAAAACTCATATTGAGCAGTCGTAAAAGTACTATTAGAACTACCATTACAAAAACCGTAGTCTTGCAGCGCTTCATTGTCTCACTAGCATTAGCTATTGGTACAGCGCTGCTTGTTATTTTGACGAGTTTTCAATCCAGCGCCATCCTTGTTACCTCTTCCTCATCTAGTCCACCTCCCCTCAAGCCTCATCCACTACCACCAACACTGACGCAGTGGCAAGATAGTACTAATAGCGGTGACTACTTTTCTCAAGTCAGTTCAACCCAAGTTGGTTCTCTCGTTTGGTCGCAGTTTCCCGTTCGGGTTTATGTAGAATCACCCCAAGCAGTGAATAGTAAACTAGCAGAAGAATGGGTGAAGACCGTTGTACAAGCAGTTCAGGAGTGGAGTGTTTATTTGCCTTTGGCGATCGTTGAACAGCCGAAAGACGCAGACATTACTATTGTGCGAAAAACTCCACCATTGCAAACTTCTCCTAATAGTAAAATACTCCGTGCGCGTTCTGCTCAAACTACTTATGAAGTGTACGTTAGCAAAAATAATCTTTTATCTCACTGCTTCACGATTCTGTTGAGTCCCAGCCAAACAGGACAGTATCTCCTTGCAGCCACTCGCCACGAATTTGGTCATGCATTGGGAATATGGGGACATAGTCCGCTACCAACTGACGCCTTATACTTTTCTCAGGTTCGCAACTCGCCGTCGATTTCTCCTAGAGATGTGAATACCTTGAAGCGAGTTTATGAACAGCCAACGAGTTTGGGATGGTCTTTAACAAGTGTCTCCACACTACAACAGGAGAACTAAAGAAATGCTTCAGATTCTTTGTGGTGATTGTTTTGTAAACAAAAGTCAAGAAGAACATCTCCTATAAGGCTGAAGCTTAAGCAGCCGGAGGAGGGATTTTTGAAAATTTGTAGGGTGGCTCAATCTGACTTTTCACGGCATGTGGAAAAGGTCATTTTGAGGGTTTCCCAACCCCTGATTTTTCCGTTGGTCATTTTCATTAATCCACAACTATTGACAATAATGCTGTGGAAAAAGCCACGCAGTTTCGTGGTTTGAGGACTTACCGTGAAAAGTCAGGGCTCAATTCGTATCACAGATAACTAATAAAATCCTTGCCTGAGATAGATGTTTAATCTCCTCTTAAAGAGCTATATCAAAGTATATAAAGAATGTTTTGTAATCATTTTCTTTTTCTAACACGAAAAGTTTTTTGCTGCATTCTTTATCGCGTTTTTAGTTCATTTAAGCCTACGTATTTCAAAACATTTTGAATTTTCCATGAGTTGTTTTATTGAGATCTAAGTTCTAACAATAACTTGTTCAGTGGTTGATTCAAGTGCAATATATCAACTGAGTCTTATGACTTCTCTGGATTTACGGTAGGCGAGATGTCATCTTTTATGTGAGGAGCAAAAAAACTTATGTATAACTTAAAGCGTTTGTCAACAGTCAGCACCGCATTGATGGCGCTAGGAATAATAACTGCTACAGTCAGTCCCACATTAGTTTGTGCTCAAACTTTACCTCAAGAAACCACTCCATCAACCACTCCATCGACAACTCCATCGACCACTCCATCGACAACTCCAACGACGACTCCATCGACAACTCCAGCGACAACTAACTTTCCTGATGTTGGGGCAGATTACTGGGCACAACCATTTATTCAAGCTTTAGCCGCAAGAAACGTAATTACTGGTTTTCCTGATGGCACTTATAGACCGGATCAACCTGTGACTCGTGCTGAATTTGCAGCAATGATTCAGAAAGCTTTCAACCAAAACCGAGTTCGCCAGTTAGCTGCTGGTGGATTTCAAGATGTACCTTCTACCTATTGGGGGGCTTCTGCAATTACTCAAGCCTACGAAACCGGATTTCTATCAGGGTATCCAGGGAACTTGTTTAGACCAAATCAGCAAATTCCTAAGGTGCAGGCGATCGTTGCTTTAACAAGTGGTTTAGGTTTGACTGCTAGTGGTGATGCAAGCAATAGTCTTGGTACTTACTACACAGATGCTAGTTCTATCCCAAGCTATGCTGTGAATAATGTGGCAACTGCAACACAAGCTAATCTTGTGGTTAACTATCCAAATGTGAGTGTACTCAATCCTCTTGTGCCTCTGACTCGTGCAGAAGCAGCAGCACATTTATATCAAGCTTTAGTTAAACTAGGACAGGTGCCACCTCTTGCTAACAATGTCGCCGCTGCTAGTTATATTGTAGGTAGAACCACTGCTAGTGCTCCAACTAACACAGATATTGTATCCGTTGCTGCCTCTAGTAATTCTTTTACAATCTTGACTTCTTTATTGAAGACAGCAGGTTTGGCTGATGTTCTACAACAACCTGGTCCTTACACTGTTTTCGCCCCCACCGATGAAGCATTTTCTGCTTTGCCTCAACAAACCTTACAGCAGTTGCAGCAGCCAGAAAACAGAGAAGCACTGATTAAAATTTTAAGATACCATGTGGTGCCTGGTAGCCTTAGTGCTGATCAACTTGCACCTGGTAATCTCAAAACTGCTGAGGGCTTACCTTTAAACGTTAAGGTCAATGGTGGTAGTCAAATTGCAGTCAACAATGCCAGGGTGATTCAGCCGAATATCCAAGCAAGCAACGGTGTAATTCATGCGGTTAATAGAGTCCTTATACCGTCTGATGTGAGTCTTAATACACAGAATGGCGGAGGTAGTGGAGATAATATTACGCCAGGTAGAGCGACTCGTGGTGTTTCCAGCTATATTGGGGTTGGTGGTAATATTGGGTTTGGCGGTGATACAGCTCTTGGTGATGGAAACTTTGCAGTTTTCAGTAAAATTGGGCTAACACGAAACTTCTCGGTGCGACCTTCAGCAGTGATTGGGGATAATCCCATTGTTCTAGTTCCCATTACCTTCGACTTGTCCCAACGAGGAACAGGACAAGGATTTAACATCGCGCCTTACGTTGGTGCAGGTGTGGCTATTACAACTGGTGATAATACTGATGTTGGTTTGCTTCTCTCTGGCGGTGTTGATGTGCCGTTAACTCGTAGATTTACATTAACAGGTTCTGTTAACGCAGCTTTTATAGATGACACTGGTGTCGGGTTGATGCTAGGAGTTGGCTACAATTTCTAAGTAACGGAACCTCACCCTGCCCTGTCGGGCATCCCTCTCCTTAGCAAGGAGAGGGAAAATTTTTTTGTTGGTAAAAGTGAAGGTGAGGTAGTCTGACAAAAAATACTTTTTTGTTGGCGCAAGCTTGTGCACGACTTAGGGAACCTCACCCTGCCCTGTCGGGCATCCCTCTCCGCGATTTCGGAGAGGGAAAATTTTTTTGTAGGTAAAAGCGAGGGTGAGGTAGTCTGACAAAAAATACTTTAAACTCGTTTCCAGCCTCAGGCTGGAAATGCCGGTGACGAGGCTCTGCCTCAACCTATAGCGCTTCTGACTTCGGTGCAATACAGTCGTCACCTCACCCCGCATTTGCTGACGCAAACGCTCCCCTCTCCTTAGCAAGGAGAGGGGTTGGGGGTGAGGTTGAAAAATGTACTTCATGCAAACGAGAACCGCTATATTGCGCTTACAAGTTGGGCATTGCCCGCCCAACGCACTGGCTTTCTTTATTAAGGAGAGGGAAAATTTTTTGTAGGTAAAAGGGAGAGTGAGGTAGTCTGACAAAAAATACTTTGTCACAAAATCTTACAAATAAGTACTATTTGCGTACAAACCTGATATTAGTACTCAAGAGCCACAATTTGACTTATTTTAAAGTATTTTTATCTACCTCATATCCACACTGCTAAAATGCTGAGCAAACTACAGGTGCGTCACCCATTCTTGTTCCTCGCCTTACCCCTTGCAACCCTAGCAAGCCTTAGCTACTTCACCGTAGCCAAAGCACAAATTACTCCTGATAACAGTCTCGGTGCAGAAAATTCTGTAGTCACGCCCAACGTCCAAATTAACGGCACCCCTAGCGACAGGATTGATGGAGGCGCAATTCGTGGGGACAACCTGTTTCACAGTTTTCAGGAATTTAATGTAAACGCTGGTAGAGGAGCTTATTTTTCC
>NZ_QMEB01000241.1 GCF_012912135.1 Brasilonema bromeliae SPC951
TTTGAGCCAAGAAATTTATTTCTTGGCGGACGAAAAGTATGGTGCAAGATCTGAGCCTCCAACTAGCGGCGTACCGCAAGTGAAATATGAAAGAAACACATTTTCCTTAAATCTCTAAAAGCCTTGCTATATATGGATTTAAAAATGTGTTTCTTAGGAGTAATGCCCATCGTTATCTGGTTGTGGTGGGCATTATCCATTTAACTAACACATGTCTATTTGTAAGTAGGAAATAAAATGAAATACTGTGCAAAATTAAAATTGCGATGAAACTGCCCTTATAGTCCTAAATCTTAAATTCAAAATTCTAAAGAATTATGGCTTACGAAGAGTTAAAACTTTCAACACCATCGCCTATTTTATCTTGGGCGAATCACCCTTTGGGTTCAGAAGAAACCAAGATGGCAAAGAATGTGGCATCGCTGCCATTTGTGTATAAGCACCTCGCATTGATGCCAGATGTTCACTTGGGTAAAGGTGCCTTAGTTGGTTCTGTCATTGCAACAAAAGAAGCAATTATTCCTGCGGCTGTGGGCGTGGATATTGGTTGCGGTGTCTGTGCCATTAAAACACCATTTAATGGTGATCAACTGGAAGGCAAGCTAAAGAAAATCCGCTTGGATCTTGAAGCAGAAATTCCTACAGGTTTCAACGAAAATAAAGACGTTGAAAAAAGTGTCACCAATTGGCAACGCTGGCGTGATTTCCAAGACTTGCATCAAGGTGTTCAAAATTTGCAAGGTAAAGCGATGAAACAAATGGGTTCTCTAGGAGGGGGTAAAGAATTGCCCCGTACTGTAGTAATACAGTAATGAAAACTCGTCCAAATCGGTGAACGCTGAGATTGCTAACACCGAGGGAAGTGGTAAAACACCCCGTAGAGAGCAGAGGGACTTGGGCATCCTAACTCACTAGTTAGGATGAAGGTGTGCTCCGAACTATACCGAACACCGAAGGTATAGAACCAAGCAGAAATGACTTGGTCGATTGCAACTTTCATCTATGATATTGTGGAGTAAATGAAAGTGTTAAGCAGAAGTCGAAATAGTGTTGAACTAAGACTGTGGAGATTGAGCAAGCTTGACAAGCAATTAGTAACAAATTGAATCACTTCATAGAAGTTTGCCTCGATACAGAGAACCAAGTTTGGCTGATGTTGCATTCCGGTTCCCGCCATATTGGGAATAATCTAGCCCAGTGCCACATTAATACAGCTAAAGAATTAGCAAAAATGGCGGGTAATAAATTACCTGACCCCGATTTAGCTCATTTTGTCGCTGGTACGCCAGAATTTAAAGCATACTGGCATGATTTGCAGTGGGCGCAGAATTATGCGCGTTTCAACCGTGAGGTGATGATGGGGCGTTTCAAGCGCATCGTCGAAAAGCATCTAACGGGTGGTAAAGCGACGAAGCCTTTATTGGAAGTGAACTGCCATCACAACTACGCTGAAAAAGAAGTGCATTTTGGTGAGGATGTCTACGTGACTCGCAAAGGTGCAGTCCGTGCAACACAAGAAGACTATGGCATTATCCCCGGTTCGATGGGGGCTAAATCTTACATCGTTAAGGGTAAGGGTTCTGCCAACAGTTTTTGCAGTTGTTCCCACGGTGCCGGACGTTTGCTATCAAGAAGTAAGGCAAAAAATACCTACACGCTAGATGATTTGATTGAGCAAACAAAAGGTGTAGAGTGTCGTAAAGATACAGGCGTTTTGGATGAAATTCCCAGCGCTTATAAGCCGATAGATCAGGTGATGAATAATCAAGCGGATTTGGTTGAAGTTGTAGCAACACTCAAGCAAGTCCTTTGTGTGAAGGGTTGAATTTCGGGTGGGCAATGCCCACCCTACTTTTTCAGAGATTTTAACTGGGTAGTTGACAATGCTTAGCTTATGCCAAACCAAAAAATGTCGCAATTGTCGGCAATACCTTACCACAAACCTCAACAAGTTGGACTGTTGTAGGTAAGTCGGCAACTGTTCCTTTTAGTAATTTTATTGCGCTTTTTACCATCTTCTGCATCGCTCCATCTTCAGGCTTTTGACCTGCTTCAGCAATAGCTTTCACTTGTTCTAAAGCTTCCGCTTTGTCTTCGTCACTCAAATTCGTATCAGCTTCAATAGCCGCTTGGAGTTCTGTTAGCAGTTCCTTAATTCCTGGTTTATCTGATTCACTAGAGTCAGGCAACTGATTAATTGTATTAGTAACACTACCGCTAATTGCGCCGATCGCAACTCCTGTCATTGATAAATTTTCACCTGCGCCAGCAACACCGCTAATATTACCCTGTGTACCACTGATGCTGATATTTCCTTTACTTTGTGACATAATAAATTCTCCTTGAGTTTGATAAGTTTCTACATAAAACTTTGGCTGTTGTATAGCATTCTCTAGTAGTTGTTCTAAACTGCGAATTCTTTCATCTTTTTCTTTAACTCCTAATAGTAACGATTGTAAGTCATTGTAAGGTAAAGATTTGACTTGACTATATGTTTGAAAATATTCATTGTAAAGTTCAGAACGATTTGCATCACCTGCAACTTTAGCTTGGAGTCGAATTTTTTCTTGCCCTCTGCCTTCTAGGGCGACAACTTCTAGTTCTGCATCTGGGTGATTTTCAGCTAACTGTGTAAGGGCGATCGCCGCAGCACTTGGATCAATACCTTCATAGTGAAACAAGTCAAGAGTTTTAAACTTCTTGGCTACCTCTCGCAAGTCAACATTTTGAGTTTGATACAAATCAAGCGTCTTAATAATTGGAGCAATAAAATCAGCAAAGTCTCCTTCTTTAAAGCTTTCGTTACGATTATCAGGTTTACGGCAAGGATCGGGGTCTTCCTTTGTTGGTAGTTGCATATAAACGTATTCGCACTTCACCCTTTCTAGCTTAGTGTCAGTGGAAACGCCCCAATTTTGAATATAAGCTCCTGTTAAGCAAGCCTCATTTAAGTTAGCTTGATATAATTGCGCTTGAGCAAGCTTGGCACCAAATAAATTAGCTTTGTGCAAAGTCGCTTCACTCAAATCTGTACAGATAAAGCTAGCATCTTGCAGATTAGCATCCTGAAGATTCAAACCGCGCAAATTCAGATGGTCAAAGTTTTTTTCGACACCATCTTTCGTAACAACCAATTGTCGCACTTTTGGATTTTCTAGATATGTGCCTTCCAAACGAGTCTGTTCCAGCTTTTGAGTTTGAAACCAGCAAGTGCGGGTGAGGATAGCTTTTCTAAAGTCTACACTTTTGAGGGTAGCTTGGGTAAAGTCAGCATCTGTTAAATTGGCACCGCGAAAGCTTGTTCCTTTTTTGGCGACAATGCCAATTGCTAACGCTTGAATGAGCTGATATTTTTTGTCTCCATAAATAGCTTGCCAGCCAACATAAATACCAGATGCGATCGCCACCAAAGCAACCAATCCAGCTATAAAGAAGGCAACAACTATAGCTTCAACAGAAGCAGAGGAATCTGCTCTCACTCCAAACAGAGCACCAAATACAGCACCTACAAAAGCCATCAATCCTGTGATCGCTCTTGCCATAGGTAAAGCCATTATTCTCCCTACAGCCACAGCAATAGCCATGTTGACAACGCTAGCCATTCCACCAGCTAAAGCGATCGTAGTGAATACTGCACCAATAACAAGATGCCCTCCAAGGTTATTTTCGGGAAAAAATGCCAATCCCGCAATTAGACATGCAGCTATAATCTCAGCGAGTGTTGCTAGTGTTGCTCCCAAGCCTTGCCAGAAAATAACTATTAAAAAGATTGCTAAAGCGATTAAGGAGAAAACTCCAAAAAAGATATGTCCATAAACTTTACTACTCAACAAATTGCCTATAAAAGCACCAGCATATGCAGCAATTAATCCTGCAAATAATGATAGAATGAGTGACAAAGCAACCAAGCTAATAGCCCAAGAGGTTGGCAAACCAGCTTTAGCATTGCGGAAGTTTGCACCAATCAAAACAGCATGACTGAAGTTTACACCTCGGATATCGGCATGGCTAAAGTTTGCTCCAGCGAGGTTTTTTCCTCTGAAGTCTTCACCCCGTAAATTAGCACGTTGAAATTCATATGCCATTGCTGTTTATCCGTTGAACTAGGGGCATTTCCATCTTAGTACGGCGCGTATTGCTGGAATTCGACACATGACAGGAGGGTTATTATTTACGTAACGCAAAGTATTATGTTTGACATCTCTAATCAGGAGGCACCCTAAGCATGGTTCAATTTGTATGAGAGCATAATCAATCATCCTCACAACATCGCGACTTTCATCCTTAACTAATAACTCATTTAATAAAGGTACTGCTGGTGTGGCTTGCGAACCAATTTCACCCAGTGCAGCAATTATTATGATACGAGTGTTTTCATCCTTATTTTTCAGAGCTTTTATAAGAGTCAGCGCTTTTATAAGAGCAGGAACTGCTTTTGACTGACACGCTACCAGTGCATCAAAATCTAATCGTTCAGCTTTGTTTAGTTGCTGAATATGCTTTTGAATCTCGATATCAGTGCATTGAGCAGTAGGTAATTGCCTTGATGGAGTTTGAGCTAAGGAAGGTGAGAATATAGCTTGTAGTACAACTAAAGGCGTCAATATTGCTATTTTATATTTCCAGTGTTTACTAAACATTATTTTCAGTTTTATATCCAGATATTTTTACATTGCCTCCTGTCAATTAGCATTGTCAAATTTCTCTACAATGACAATAAATCTATCGAACTTTAGGGCATTTCCATCTCAACACAATTCGTATTGCTCGACTTCGGCAGATTATAGGCTGTTTTTTATTTGTGTAAGAAGTGGTTGCTTTTTCGACGTAAGCTACACCTGACTGGTTACAGTTTTGAGTACCATTTACTACTTCACAATCAGGTGTTGTAATAGATGTGTTATTCCTATCAGAACGAATATGATTATGTCTATGTCCTGCATTCTTTGCAGAAGATTGAGAAATAGTTGACCTATCTGATGAAGTTTGAGCAAGCACTGTTATAGTTGTTAACACAGAGAACGTTACTCCTCCTACCACAGCTAAGGTCAACATAACTGCTTTAGGTTTCCAACGCTTTCTTAACACTAAACACCTCCTGTGAAAAGCGTCCATTTCACTTCTGTAGTATAAGAAAAATATACAAAAGGAAGTGAGATGATTCCGGATTGTGCTAAAATTTTTCTGCAAAAACGAGACGCTGGCAAGAGATTCCAGTGAAAATACGTCAAAATTTCGATTGTCGCTGGATTTAGCTAATAGACAGGTATGAAATTGTTTTTATATAAAGAAAATTAAGGATATGGCAATCCTATTTCATTTGTGAACATCGGGCATATTTAGATTCCCGACTTCTTTAAGAAGTCGGGAATCTTGTTGTTCACGTTATTTAGGAATCAGGTAGAAAACAGCACAAAAAAGCAAAACAAAAGTGTGTATTTGGCTAGGACTGTGTACCATCAACGACTTCAAACGAAGGAGCGAGTGGGCGACGAGGTGTCCCGCCACCACCAACACGCTCTGAACCATTGTTCGCTACCACCTGAAGGTACTTTGGCAGTACTTGCAGACCTTGCCATGAAAGCTGATTGACCTCTTCCTCTGCTGAGGGTTCACCGTACAGGTTAAGGTGACCCCGATCCACTACATAAGCACCGTAGTCTTGGAGGGCGCGAGCGAGCTCGTAGATCGGTGTGCCCGGTGGTCCGACAATAGCCTCAATGTTAACGTCTCTTGGGATTGCCAACAACGAACCCATGTACACATTCCCCGTCCCAGTATAGCTGCTGCCCTTGCCGTCGTCGTCAGCCCAGTTTGCAGGCCATACATAAGGCTTTCCACTAGGGGTGTTTTTATTTAAGACAGCAGTTGTGAGCGAGATTCGCAGTGCGTGTCGAATCCCGTTGTGGAGTTCCCCCTTGCGGATCAGTCCAGCTGTACACGAGCCGCCGTAGGCACACGAGCCGTGGTAGGTGTCAAAGACTCCAGGACCCTTCAAGTCAATTTTGTTGGGGTACGGTGCTTCAAGGTTGCTATCAGCCCGCCTCTTTGCCCAGAGCATCTCGATGACGGAATTGTGGGTTTCGTCGATGATGTGCAAATGAGCGTCTTGGTTGGAATCCGGTACAGCGGCGTCTGGCACGTGCACCTCGAAAGCAAGTTTGTCGTAGTCCGTGCTATATATGCTGCGAATCGGATCAGATGCATCAGCCATAAAGATCGGAATAGACCAGTCTGTTGTATTGACCTGGAGACCATACTTTAACGCTTCCGTCGTCCACTCGGAGGAACTCACCGGCTCGAACTGCGCCTCGGAGCCGATTGGCATATTCCAAGGGCTGTGTGCATCAAATGGCCAATATGCGGGGTCGCGTGTTTCGCTTGTCGTGTTGCTACCCAACATAACGGGTGAGAAATCGGCTTTTGGGGTCGGCTTGCTCTCAGTCGCCATAATTGGGGGCACGCCGGAGAGGACAAAAGTAATCACTCCCAGCAGGACAAGCCGTGCAAGCTTATAATGTGTGACGCGGTGTGGGCGTTGCACTGATATGCGTTGCTGGACCTTGGAATCCATTATCGGTGTTTTAGGCTTCATAGTCAGCGATTAACCCACCATGTTTTGTCATGCGATAACCTTACAGAGTTGAAGTAGAGTAACTTTGTCCAGAGAAAAATTGGGGATTACTGGTAAGCGTTGGAGTATTGACTTTTTCCAAATTCGCCAGTGACCGAGGCTGAATGTTGTCCACATTCGAGCTATCTTGAGCAGGCTGGCTGGTTGAAAAATGACTCGGAGTTAGAGTGTCCAATAAGCCGACATAGTTTTGTCCAGAGTTCAACTGAGAATTTAATTCAGAGCCTTGACTAGGAGTGAGCACAGAGTTGTCAATTCCCTTGCCTTGTGTGAGAGTGTCCTGGCTAAGACCACTGTAGAGATGATCAGCCTGAGTAATATTACCACACAGTAGCTTATCACCACTGACAGTGAATATAGGGGTACTGCTGCTGGAGCGATCATTACCGGGCACTTGAGTAAGACTACCATCCGAACCATTGCTAGAGCTATTTCCATTAACAGCGACAGGGGTGAGGCTATCATTGGCACTGTTGCTAGAAGTATTGTTTATGGGGTCTACAGAAGTACCGTTATTTAAGCCATTCTCACTAACAGATACTGGGGTAAGGTTGCTTGCTGTAGCCAGATTGGAGCCGTTATCATTCAAAGAATTTCCTACGCTTTGAGTACTGTTTTGCAAATGACTCAAATCAGGCTGTGCAATATTAATAGATGCTGTTACATTGATATCAGTAGGATCATTCGAGTTTTTAGCTGGCCATTGGGTATTTCCCCCACCATCCCTGAGTTGCTCAGTCGCTTGGTTCTTGATGTTCCAACCGTTACCGCCATTGTAGGCAACGTTATCTGCAAAAATTGAATTTTTAACAGTAGTGGACGAACCTCCTCCAGAAATGCCTCCACCTTGCCACCCAGCGTAGTTGTTAGCAACAGTCGTACCATCGATAGTGACGGGATTAGAGCCATTAGCTAAAGCGATCGCTCCACCCATCCCATTTTTGCCGTCAGCACTCTCGGCTCGATTACCAGAGAACGTACTCTTGGTGATGGTACCTGGCGATTGTTCTCCTACCCACAAACCACCACCTTGCTCCAGTGCCCGATTATCTGTGAAGGTGGTGTTGTTGATAGTAAACTCACCATTACCAATTCGCAAACCACCGCCGAGTGAATCACCTTGACTATCCGGAACGACCTCATTTTGAGTGATTGTGGAATTGTCAACGATGATCTTGTCTGGGGGATAAGCATACAAAAACAGTCCTCCCCCTTGTCCAGCACCTTTGTTACCCTCAAACTGGCTGTTGCGAATGGTAATTGTGCCCCCTATAGGACCATAATCGAAATTTGGTCCAGAAGCATTCGCTCCATCAGTATAAATGGCTCCACCATAACCTATGGTATTGGGACCTATCGGACCTCCAGCAGTTGAGTCATTATTGCGGAAAGTAGAGTCTTCTACTGTGAGTGTGCTCAATACAGTGTTGATCGCACCGCCATTGGTTCCCTTGTTATTATCGAACTCACTACCTTTGACCGTCAGAGTACTGTTAGCATTGACTGCGATCGCTCCGCCACCGCGTTCGCTTTTACCAGCAGTACCATCGTTACCCTCAAACAGACTGTTAGTGATGGTGTTAGCGGTGTTAAAGCCTCCCCAAATCGCACCTCCTTCTGAAGAGGCGTTATTTTTAAATTTGCTATTCTCAACGTTGAGAGTGGTGAGTTTATCACTCGTAACTGTCCGAATTGCACCTCCGGCACCATTTTCACCTTCACCACTGGATTTTCCATTGGCAAGAGTCAAATTTCGCAAGCTAAAACTTGAGCCAGGTGTTGCGACATCGAAAATTCGGCTAGCATTATTGCCACTAATCGTTAGACCAGTAGCACCTGCACCATCAACGGTCAGGTTTTTGTCAACTGTGAGTTGACCTGAGCTGAGGGTAATGGTTTGATTGGCAAGGCTAGAGTCAAATTGAATCGTATCACCTGATTGGGCTTGAGCGATCGCCTCTCTGAGGGAACCAGCACCATTGTCAGCATTAGACGTTACGTTAATAGTACTCATGTTCTATCAATCCTCGTTTGTTGTTTGTTTTGACCAAATAACTCATGAACAATGACCAACCAAGTGGTCTAGATCTACGATCAGCACCTATCAGTACGTTGCGGCTGAATAGGCAATAACTTTCTGACCATGACCTGATAGGCATGATCATATGAAGTGCACTTCATACAGACTCGTGCTGATTATGTCATCACCGATAGTTGCACTCTCAACTCTAGTTAACTCAAGCAAGAGCGTTGCTCAAGGGCGGATCTAGTCACCCTTAGCACAAACAGAGCTACCATAGAGTCTGGTACTTGCCTCTAATGTTGATGCTCTTGCCTACTCTTGTTAACAGTTATCAGTTATCAGTTATCAAGTACCAGCCGCAGTTATCAGTTTGAAGAAGAATTCAGCAATTCTGCAATTCAGTATTCAGAACGAAGAAATAAAGAATTGCGACTTCTGTACGGGCGCTGCGGCCTTGCGCCCCTACTGACTCCTGACTCCTTCACTGCGTAGGTAGCTGTTCACTGTTCACTGTTCACTGTTCACTGTTCACTGGTTTAAGAGGCAGAGTTGTTTTTGTTTCAGATTTGTTTATTGAGTTGCACTGTCCCTGATTCCTGAGTTTCAGGTTGTTGGTGGGAGATCGGGACACCAGAGATATAAATATGTGGAATGAACACTTTGGCAATTTGTGCATTTTTATTCTCTGTACTGTTCAAGACAATCACCTTGGCTTTTGGTGTCATGCCTTGAATCAGCAAAGGGACTCTTACTAGTTGAGACTCAGTCAATATTGGGCTATCTAGAGTGAAAGCCCGAAGCATTTGGCTATACATAGTAAATTCTTGTGATGACGGGTTTGCTGTAGATACTTAACTTACGCAACTGTAAGCACCTGTAGGTTGCATTAGTATTCCAGCGATCAAGAAGCATGAGTTGCTTAGCTTTTGGTAGACACCCGTTATTCAGTCGATTTACTCTGGGCAAGCAAGTTTTTGAATTTTCCTGCTTGATACTGTCAAAGAACTTTTAACACTCTTTGCTCTTACTCTGATGAAGCTTTAAAAGCTGAAGTTGTTTTTTGAAAGTATGCACCTTAAATATTATTTGCACCTTTTTCTACCGAAAATGTCAATTTATTTCTAACTTCATAAAGCTTTTATCTTTTTGCTCAAAAATCTTTATGATAAATTTTTAACTGACTTCTCCATTCTTGTTGACTAAAGTCCAAAAACGTGCATTAAGTGAGAAACATCTATCGTATAGGATTCCCCGAAAGATTTTTGCGAAGCTTCGTACAGTTTATGTTAACCAGTTATCAGTTATCAGTTAT
>NZ_QMEB01000242.1 GCF_012912135.1 Brasilonema bromeliae SPC951
ATCCCCAGACTCAGGGAGCGCATCTACCCTCTGATAGCTCGTCATTACCGAACTTTACCTTTTTATGACTAGCCATCTTCTGCACCTTTTGTTTACTCGCTTCATTTTCTGGCATGGCGATGCTTCATGGAGGTTAGATGTTTTATGCTGGCAAATTTTTCTGACTTATTTTTAATGAATTTTAAGGGAGAACTGGCAGCTCTGGGAGTGGCGTTTTTGTGGGCGCTGACTTCAGTTATCTACAGTCGCTTAGGAAAGAAAATTTTCCCGCTGGCGATGAACTTGAGCAAAGGTGCGATCGCAATTGCGATGGCTTTCCTCACCATCCTTTTGAGTGGTGAGCAACTGCTGCCAGCAATTGACTCAATCCGCTTCATACTCCTACTTCTCAGCGGTGCTGTCGGAATTGGTGTTGGTGATACTGCTTATTTTGCGGCATTGAACAGCTTGGGAGCAAGACAGACGCTGCTATTGAAGACATTAGGTCCACCGATGGCTGCAATTGTATCGACTATTTTTTTGCACGAACAACTGTCATATGTTGCTTGGGTTGGTATTTTGTTAACTATTTTAGGTGTGGCTTGGGTAATTAGCGAACGAGTTAAAAATGCTACTATCAATGACAAGCTGATTGTTGGTGTCAGCTTTGCTCTGTTATCAGCATTCACAGACGCAATGGGTGCAGTTTTATCCCGTGCAGCGCTGGCAGAAACAACTATTAATTCCCTGTGGAGTGCGATGGTACGGCTAGTGGGTGGGGTATTAATACTGCTGTTGTGGCTGCCGATGAAGCGAGAACCAGTCCGCGCCTCTCTAAAAGAATTGCGGTCTGGGCGGATACTGGGCATCGTTATACTGTGTGCTTTTCTGAGTACTTACTTGGGCTTTTGGCTGCAACAAATCTCTCTTAAATTCAGTCCTGCAGCCATTGCTAAGTCCCTCAATGCTACGAGTCCTCTGTTTGTCCTGCCGTTTGCTTTCTTTATTGGAGAAAAAATCAGTCTACGGGCAATTCTGGGCGTGTTGGTGGCGATCGCTGGGATGGGGCTGTTGTTTATCTACCGCTGATTGCGGATAACGAGTATTTTCATAGCCAAAATCCTTATAAAATTATTGACCTCCCACGGCTTTAGCGTAGCGTGGGATTCTTGAATCATAGGAGAGGAGTTCTACTAAACTTACTTTCCTACGCGCA
This sequence comes from Brasilonema bromeliae SPC951, assembly GCF_012912135.1. Lineage (GTDB taxonomy): Bacteria > Cyanobacteriota > Cyanobacteriia > Cyanobacteriales > Nostocaceae > Brasilonema > Brasilonema bromeliae. The sequence continues at coordinate 1,196 of NZ_QMEB01000242.1, forward strand.
TCTTGATCGTTTACCCAACGACTGCACACCCTCTATTGAGGACGACTTGAGCGGCTGCTACATCTCTATCCGTTGTGTAGCCGCAATTCTCACAAACATGAACGCGTGACAACTCTTTTTTGCCTGTTTCGGTTCCACAATTAGGACAAATCTGACTTGTTTTTCTGCTATCGACTTTCTGAAAATAGATACCACGCTTAAAACAACATTTTATTTCTTGAAACTCTGCCTTGGCTTCATGCCTCCCGCGTTATTTTAGGTATGATGGAAATGCTAGTGATAACGAAAGCTTAGTAGTTGTTCATTATTTAGTGATTAGTAATTCACTAATGATTAATAACTCATAACTAATGACTAATGACTTTGGATTGGTCTCATCTTTGGCTTTATGTCTCTCCCCCAATAGTGGGTGGAATTATTGGCTACTTCACTAACGATATAGCCATCAAAATGTTATTTCGTCCCTACCGTGCAATTTACATCGGTGGACGAAAGATACCCTTTACACCTGGATTGATTCCCCGCAACCAGGAACGGCTTGCTAAGAATGTCTCGGATACAATTATGGGGTCGCTACTGACACCCCAAGAGTTGCAAAAACTAGCGCGGCGACTGTTGCAAACAGAACGCATCCAAGGAGCAATTCTCTGGATATTGCGACTGGCAATTGACCAACTAAAATCCGATAAAGAGCAGAAAACTGCTAAAATATTGTCGGGAATTTTGCGGGATTTGTTAGGAGAATCTTTACCACGTCTTTTGAAGGTATTGGCGCGGCGAGAAGATTTTTTAGAGGCGCAAGTTAATCAAGTTTTTGACCAGATATTACTGGACTTTCAACTTACTGAAGAACAAGCCAGCCGCCTTGCTGATTGGCTGTTGCAAGTCGTCATACCGCCGGAGATTTTGCGACTAGCAGTCATTGACTTTTTGACAGATCGCACAATCCAAACTATTGACGAAAGTTTTCGGGAAAAAACCAGCGGTACCTATTGGGTTGTGGCAAATCTGTTTGGTTTACGCAATACTTTAACGCGCCTACGGACTTACTGCTTGGATGAAAAAGATGCTACTAATGCTCGCTTGCAGGAATTGATTCAACAGTTACAGGTGCGCGATCGCCTCAAGCAACTTCTACAAAGTTTTTCTTTGGAAAATTTGCCAATAGGTACAGTACGACAACTGCGAAAGACGACACGCGAAAGCGTCCGCCATTACGTGCAAACACGCGGTAGCGATTTACTCCAAGGATTAGGTAGTTCCGTTGACTGGGAAAATATTGGTATGTTGCTGGTGAATCGCCTCAGTTCCTCTCCTGTTGTGAATGCTTCACTGGAAGTGGTTAGCAAAGAACTGGCTCTTGTTTTAGAGCGATATTTGGAGAAAGACTTGGAAGCAATTGTAGCTCAGGCAATTCCCATTTTGGCAATTGACCAAGTAATTGTTGACCGCGTGAAATCAACTTCGCCTGCTGATTTAGAAGCAGCAATTGAGGGAATTGTCAAAAATGAATTACAGGCAATTGTGAATTTAGGAGGTGTTTTAGGCTTTATTGTGGGATTGGTGCAAACAACGTTTTTGTTATTTGCTCAATAGACTTTTTGCAAAAAGATTATTTTTCAGCCAATACGGTTGCTGATGACAAAATACATAATGTTTGTAGAGACGTTGCATGTGAGTCCAGCGCTGCGGGAGGGTTTCCAACGCCAGATACCTATGGAGGGAAACCCTCCTGCAGTACTGGCTCCTCCGCAGGCGACTGGCGAATCCGAAGGACAACGTCTCTACACGTGTGAAGTCTTTCAAAATAATCCTTAACTGAACAGTCTTGATTTTTAAGCCACTAAGTGCTGTTGAACTTGCGTCACCAATTCATTTGTCCAATAATTAACAAGTTCAGCGGCTTCGGCTTCCACCATAACTCGAATCAGAGGTTCCGTACCAGAGGCGCGGACTAAAACTCTGCCAGAATCTCCCATTGCTGCTTCGGCGCGGGCGATCGCCTGTTGCAAAGGTTCACATTCTTTCCATCCCAAACGCTTGGATTTGTCTTCGACTCGGACATTTTGTAACAGTTGCGGATAGGTTTGAAAGCTTTGAGACACCATTTCTGATAAAGGAACGCCAGCTTGTTGCACCAAAGCTGTTATATGTAGGGCTGTGAGTAAACCATCTCCTGTCATACCATAGTGACGGCAAAGGATATGACCGGATTGTTCGCCCCCAAGCATTCCTCCAGTCCGCAGCATTTCCGCCTGGACGTACTGATCACCAACTGCTGTGCGAATGAATTGACCACCGACTTGCTTCCATGCTCTCTCAAAACCTAAGTTTGCCATAACAGTGGAAACAATGAGGTCACTTGGTAGTTGTTGCTTTTGCTTTAGCTTTTGTCCCCACAGGTACAGGATGTAATCACCATTGACTTGTCTTCCGGTGTTGTCTACAGCTAAAACGCGGTCTGCATCACCATCAAAAGCAAAACCTAAATCGGCATTGTGTTCTTGGACTGCTGCTTGGAGAATTCCGAGGTGAGTGGAACCGCAGTTGACGTTGATGCGATCGCCATCTGGTTCGTTATGTAAGTAGATCACTTCTGCCCCCATCTCCTTAAATACCGATGGTGCTAAACCAACAACTGCTCCCCATGCCAAGTCTAAAACAATTTTCATGCCCTGAAAATTCATGACACCGTGCAGGGGTTTTTTCAACGCCTCAACATAACTTCCCACTAAGTCCAAGCGCGAGTAATACCGTCCGCAATGATTACAGTTGGCAGAAGCCATACCACGCACTCCTGCTTCTATTTCCGTTTGCAAAGCTTGGGATAGCTTCATCCCATCCGCGCCAAAAAATTTAATGCCGTTGTCTTCTGGCGGGTTGTGGCTAGCAGAAATCATCACCCCACCTATCGCATTGGTGATGCTGGTGAGATATGCAACGCAAGGGGTAGGACATAGCCCCAAATGCCAAACTTCTAATCCTGCGGCTGTTAACCCTGCACTCAAAGACATCGCCAGCATATCGCTAGAGTTTCTGGAGTCCTGTCCAAGGATAACTGGTCCTGGGTTTGAAGCATGACTACGCAAAACAGTACCTGCCCAAAAGCCCACTTGTAATGCTAAGGGTGCACCTAGCAAGTCTCCCACTCGTCCCCGAATACCATCTGTACCAAACAGGGGTGTACCCAGAAGTGATGTTAAGTTCAACCCAAAACCGCCCTCGTTAACTTTCTTTTCCGATTCATCAATATTGGTCGTTGAATTCCCTGAGATAGTACCTTGAGTTCGAGTTATGTATGAAACCATAAATAGAAAAACCCCACACACTTACACTGGAGAATAGCACTTTCAACAATATTCAATAATATTTAACTATTCCTGCTGGACGCCTTTCAATCGGCAAACTTTACTATTTATTGTTTCATTTTTCACTCAAAGTCGTTGTAAGTATTTTTTAAGTATTTTTTTGTATTTATAAAGATATTGTAAACTACTGGGTGACATCAAAAATTGCTCTCAACACTTATCACTAGGAACTTAGAAATATCTCGGATGATCTCAACTTAAACATTTTTAATATAATTTCTCATCAAATAGTTCTACTGTAACGTTTTAGTGGCTTTTGTAGCCGTTCGTAAATTAGACTTCAGCAGTTGACATTTTATAGTCGAGCATTTTAGCATGAGCAGCAATTTAGCAACAAAATTACGTGTCGGGACGAAAAAAGCCCACACAATGGCAGAAAATGTTGGTTTTGTCAAGTGTTTTTTAAAAGGAGTCGTAGAAAAAAACTCCTATCGGAAGCTGGTAGCTAACTTCTACTTCATCTACTCAGCGATGGAAGAGGAGATGGAGAAGCACGCCAATCATCCGATTGTTTCAAAAATCAATTTTCCTCAACTTCACCGTAAGGAAACTTTAGAGCAAGACCTCACTTACTACTACGGGGTAAACTGGCGCGAGCAAATCCAACTATCTGCGGCTGGTAAAGCCTACGTAGAACGGATTCGGGAAATCTCTGAAAAAGAACCAGAACTATTAGTTGCTCACTCTTACACCCGATACCTAGGGGATTTATCTGGTGGACAAATTCTCAAAGGAATTGCTGAAACTGCGATGAACCTTTCTGACGGAGGAACCGCCTTCTATGAATTTGATGAGATTCCAGATGAGAAGGGGTTCAAAGCAAAATACCGTCAAGCTTTGGATGAACTACCAATAGATGATGCGACTGCTGATCACATTGTTGATGAAGCAAACGCCGCCTTTGGCATGAACATGAAGATGTTCCAAGAGTTGGAAGGCAATCTCATCAAAGCCATTGGACTCATGCTTTACAACAGCATCACACGTCGTCGTACACGCGGTAGTACTGAACTCGCAACTGCTGAGTAAATACAATTAGCATAATCTTTTGAACAATTGCTAGGGGCAGCGCCTCTGGGATGACTCTTGTAGAAAGGGGAATCGCGGGGATGTTGCCCCTAGTTGCGTCTTGAGCACAATTTACGCATTCAAAAATCAACAGGCGTAGGTTTTGACTGTTCATAGGATGTGGAAAAGGGGGATCTGTTTATCTACTACAGCTTTATGTTAACGGGCGTAAAATTCTTAATCTGATGGAATTAGGAGACTGCTTTAATATACAATGCAAGCGTTGCCATTGAACTGTTTGATAACCAACGTTTCATTCAAAAGCGAAGGTGCGATTGTTTGAATATTTTAGAATTTACTCTATTGGTTTGGCTTAGTTCTGCCACCGCAGGCTTTTTGGGAGCACTGACAGGCTTAGGCGGTGGAGTGGTACTTGTCCCCTTGTTAACTATAGTCTTTGGCGTTGACATTCGTTACGCAATAGGTGCTTCTCTGGTATCGGTAATCGCAACTTCTTCAGGTGCTGCTTCTGCATACGTTAAAGAAGGCTATACCAATTTACGCTTGGGAATGTTTTTGGAAGTAGCAACAACATTTGGAGCGATTACAGGCGCAACTATAGCCGCTTTTGTTCCCACCAGGATACTCGCTGTGGTGTTTGGATTTGTTTTACTTTACAGTGCCTACCTATCACGTCAACCTCGTTCTGAACACGCAGATGATACTCCACCTGATCCCTTAGCAACTCGTTTAAAGTTAAATAGCACTTATCCAACACCTGAAAGTGAACAACCTTACAATGTTCGTGCTGTTCCTGTAGGATTTAGTCTCATGTTTGTCGCCGGAGTGCTTTCCGGGTTACTTGGTATTGGTTCTGGCGCACTCAAGGTACTAGCGATGGATCAATTTATGCGGATTCCGTTTAAGGTTTCCACTACTACCAGTAATTTTATGATTGGGGTGACAGCAGCAGCGAGTGCGGGTGTGTATCTAAAACGAGGTTACATCGATCCTGGACTAGCAATGCCTGTCATGTTAGGAGTACTTTTAGGCGCATTGTTGGGAGCTAGGGTATTGGTAAAAGCCAGAGTAGACGTTTTAAGAAATATTTTTAGTATTGTTATTGTGCTGTTAGCTATTCAAATGATTTATAACGGCTTCCTAGGGAGGATTTAAAGTGTCCCAAACTCGACGTAATTTGAGTGAAAGACAAGTCGAAATTTTGGTTGGTAATTTATTGAGATACGGGGTACTTATCGCTACTGCTATCGTTTTATTCGGCGGAGTGTTGTACCTAATTTATCATGGTAAGGAAGCTCCAAATTATCAAATTTTTCGCGGTGAGCCTCCAGCGTTCACTTCTCCTGAAGGAGTTGCAAATTCAGCATTATCAGGTCGTCGTCGTGGCATTATTCAACTTGGATTGTTGTTATTAATTGCTACTCCTGTTGCTAGAGTTGCTTTTTCCTTATTAGCTTTTATGCGTCAGCGAGATATCATTTATATTATTTTGACTGTGATTGTTTTGACTGGGCTGATGATTAGTTTGATAGGTGCTTAAGAGATAATTATCTACTTTTTTGACTGTGAATAATTACAAAAAAGTTGAGAGGATGCAAGGCGTTCCAATAAGGATTGCAAACCTTCTCTCCACCATCAATGACCACAAGCGATAGAATCGCAATGGTGCTCTCTAATCCATCCTCAACTTGATGAAAGCCGATCGCAAACCAACCCCTAAAATGACTTTACCTACCTTTGGTCGCCCTGAACTACTCGCCCCCGCAGGTTACTGGGACTGTGCAAAAGCTGCTGTGGAAAATGGGGCAGATGCTATTTATTTTGGGTTGGATCGGTTTAATGCGCGAATGCGGGCGCAAAACTTTACGGAGGCAGATTTGCCCAAGTTGATGGAATTTCTGCACCGTCGAGGTGTGAAGGGCTATGTCACCCTGAATACACTGATTTTTCCCCAAGAACTTAGAGAAGCAGAGCAATATCTTCGTTCGATTATCAGTGCAGGTGTGGATGCGGTGATTGTTCAAGATATCGGGATTTGTCGTCTCATTCGTCACCTATCTCCAGATTTTCCCATCCATGCTTCCACGCAGATGACGATCACGAGTGCAGCAGGAGTGGAATTTGCTAAATCCTTGGGGTGTCAATTGGTAGTACTTGCTCGTGAATGCTCCCTGAAGGAAATTGAGAAAATCCAGCGCCAGCTTCCAGAACACCAAGCCTCACTTCCTCTGGAAGTTTTTGTTCATGGTGCTTTGTGTGTAGCATATTCCGGTCAATGCTTGACGAGTGAAGCTTTAGGGGGACGTTCTGCCAACCGTGGCGAATGTGCCCAAGCTTGCCGAATGCCCTACGAGTTAATCTCAGATGGCAAAGTTGTGGATTTAGGAAATCGCAAATATCTGCTGAGTCCTCAAGACTTGGCTGGGTTAGAGATACTGCCAGAATTGGTTCAAGCCGGGGTCAGTTGTCTGAAAATTGAAGGTCGCTTGAAAACACCAGAGTATGTCGCCAATGTGACTCGTGTTTATCGAGAAGCCCTGGATCGGGTGATGGCGGATTTGGATGTAGGAGACAAGAAGAAATTCTCCACATCTTTTCAAGAACACTACAACTTGGAGATGGCGTTTTCTCGCGGACAGTATACGGGTTGGTTTCGCGGTGTTAACAATCAGGAACTCGTTCATGCTCACTTTGGTAAAAAGCGCGGAGTTTACTTGGGCGAAGTCACTCGCATCAGTAACGAAAAAGTCATAGTACGGTTACAAGCCCCAGTTAAGCCGGGTGATGGTGTTGTTTTTGACTGCGGTCACCCAGAGGCGCAGGAACAAGGCGGTCGAGTTTATGCGGTGGAACAAAAAGCTAAGGAGACAGTGCTGACTTTTGGTCGCCGTGATCTCAACTTGCGACGAATACACGTAGGGGACAAAATTTGGAAAACCAACGACCCAGAACTTGATAAGCAACTACGTCAAAGTTTTGCTGGAGAAAATCCGCAGTTTCAGCGTCCAATTCACATAGAGGTGTATGGAGAAGTTGGTCAGTCAGTAACTGCGATCGCCCGCGACGAACTCGGTCACATTGTCCAGGTAGAATCTACAATCCCCCTTGAGGAGGCGCACACCAAACCCCTCACCCCAGAACGTTTACACGAACAGTTTGCTCGTCTTGGCAATACTCCCTTTTATCTAGGAAGTTTGACAAATCACCTCAATGGTGCGTTCATGCTACCCGTTAGTGAGTTGAACCGTTTACGGCGGGAGATTGTCGCACAGTTGGAAGAGTTGCGTTCCCAACCCAAACGCTGGCGACTTAACTTTCATGCTTCTCTACAAGACTTGCTCCCTTCCACTTCAAAAGTGCAAGCGACTCCCAACTCCCCATCGCTGATTGTGCTTGTGCGAAACTTCAAGCAACTACAAGCTGCACTGGAAGCGGGAATCGAAACCCTCTACTGTGAATTTGAAGACCCCCGCGCTTACCCAGAAGCAGTGCAGATGGTACGCCAAGCAAGCAAAGCAAATACTCAGCACTCGATCTGGGTTGCGCCTCCGAGAATTACCAAACCCGGGGAAAATTGGATTTTGCAACTGGTGCGTTCCTGTGAGGCGGATGGTTATCTGGTACGGAACTATGACCACCTCCAGTTTTTTGCCAATGAGCGTTGCATAGGAGATTTCTCTCTCAACGTTGCTAATCCCTTGACGGCGGACTACTTTCAGCATCAATTTGGTTTAGAACGGGTAACAGCGTCTTACGATTTGAACATAACTCAGTTAGAAGACTTGCTGACAAGTTGTCCACCTCACTGGTTTGAAGTAACAATTCATCAACATATGCCCATGTTCCATATGGAGCATTGCGTCTTTTGTGCTTTTTTATCTCAGGGGACTGACTACACCAACTGCGGACGCCCCTGTGAGAAGCATGAAGTAAAATTGCGGGATAGGGTAGGGACAGAACACATTCTCCAAGCCGACGCAGGTTGTCGGAATACTGTATTTAATGGCACTGCTCAAACGGCAGCAGAATACGTACAGCATTTTATAGAGCTTGGTGTACGCAATTTTCGGATTGAATTTCTCAATGAGACACCTGAAACAATGACACAAACAATACATCGTTATCAACAACTGCTGCAGGGGGAAATGACTGGCTCTCAACTGTGGCGAGAGTTAAAGTTGCAAAATCAGCTTGGTGTCACTCGTGGTTCAATGGGAGCATAACTGAATCGTCAAAAACTTTGCTAAACTTACTCAAAATTTGTAAATTTCAGAGTTCCCTGTTCTCTGTTCCCTATTCCCTGTTAAGCGTTCCGCTTCATTTTTCATAGACAAGGATGGACAACCCTCCACAATGTCTACTC
>NZ_QMEB01000243.1 GCF_012912135.1 Brasilonema bromeliae SPC951
TGACTAGTAATGAGTAGAGATGGGTAGGGATTAAGTTACAGTTCCTTACCCCGTTATTAAAATTAATTTCATGTTCCTTAGGGGGCTGGTTTGACCAGCCCTCCTAGTTTTCACCCTATATCTACAGTACGGCGGCATAGGGTGCGCAAAGCGCACGTAGTCTCCAAGGTGCACCGAAACGTCAGTTCATAGCCCTGTCTGACTTACTCCGTTTCTGGAAAAGTCTGCACCTTGCCGTCAGGACTAAAAATAGCTCGGATTTTTACTGATTGTCCATTTTTATTAGGAGAAACAAAAGGTTCACCAATCAGAGGCATTCCTGTACGGTCAACATAATCTCTTGCAGCTTTTCCCATTGGTAAAATTTGCTCAATTGTGCCATCAACACCTACTGACAAACTGTACTCAATGCTTTGCCTTAATCCAGAAGGCGGTTGCCAGCGTTTTTTCAATACGTCTCTAGCTTCAGATACTTGAGGTGTGTCAAACAATGTGCCACTACGAACTGTACTATTAGTGGCAACTTCTGTGGAAAGATTAGCCCTTTTTGCCCTCGCTTCCCGCAATCTAGAAATTAATGCATCAGTACCACTTTGTCTTGAGCCTGGTTGTGAGTAAACTGGTTCACGGCTGGTACTTGTGCTGGACTGAGGTGAGGTTGCAAGTGATGAGGCAGCGTTGTTTTGGGGAGCTAGTCCGTTGCTGGGAGCAGTGCCTTGCGGAGCCAGTGCTGTTGGCGGCGAAGCCTGCCCGTAGGGCATAGGAGGGTTTCCCCCAGGAGTGACTGCCGTATCTCTTTCAGAGACGCTTCGCGTTAGCCCTTGGCGTGCCGCAGGCATACGCGTAGCGTCTTTGGAGGAGGTACCCCTCAGGAGTGAGGCTCCTGTTGAGGTACTGGAAGTGTTATTTGTGCTGGACAAATTGTTCGGTGTCGAATTCTTTTGAACTGATGTAGAATTCGGCTCGCTCTTTGGCGTTAATGCTGTAAAATTGGGCTGTAATTTGGGTTGAAGAGCAATTTCTTGCTTTGGTGTTGTGGTTTTTGGAAGGGTTGAGATCGTTGGAGTTTTTGTTGTTCCAGATATACTCAACGGATTGCCTAAAGGTGGTAGAGGTGCTTTGGCGACATTCCCAATACTAGGAGATGTTTGGGGTATAGAAGGAAATGTGGACTTTGCAGATGTTTGAGGCGTAACAGGTACACTAGGCAATGTTTGAGCGATCGATGGAGAAGCATTGGGCACTGCTAAGGTAGACCCAAAGGGTGGGAGTGGCGGCGAAGGTAAACTACTAGAGGGAGCCAGTGTAGGAACAGCAGTGGATGTGGACAGACCCTGTGAGGGGGAAGCTTCTAGAGCAATCTTTTGTTCTGTCGAAATTGGTTTTCTGGCTGTCTGCTGTTGTCTGACACGGTTCGCATATTGCCAGGTGAATGGTGCTAAACCCACACCTATCACCAGAACTGCTGCAACAGGTGCCCAAGCAGGTATACCCCCACTCCTTGTAGAACGAGGGGTGAGATTTGGTAGCGCCACGACATCAGCAGAATATTCATCCAGGGCTGTTGCTAAATCGAATAATTGCAGCAGACTCAGTTGAATGACAGGACCAGATGCTGGATTTGCTAAAGAACCAAGAAACAAATTGTGAGTTAAGTGATCGCTAGGCTTGATTTTTATGTCTGCATGTGGTAATTGGGTAAAAGAGTTTCTCGTTGGAATTTTTTGTGAAGGGGGATTGTAAACATTTGTTTGTTCAGTCTCATCAGAGACTACGCTTACGTCCTCTGTTCCTGGGAAGTTTGTTCCTGAGAAATTTGCCCAAAAGCTTTCAGGAGACATTTCCAAAAATTCTTGGACGTAGCCTGTCACTACTGCACACAAAGTCTCCAGCTGGTCGCTGTCGCCTCTAATTGCGATTCTCTTTTCCTCTGGCAATCGCGGATCATCAAAGCGAAGTTCAAACTGTAGCTGCTTGAGGACAGATTTACCCATCCACTGAGACAAAGCTGAACTCTGCGCCAAGACTTCTAGCGTGCAGGTGGGCGGTGTATACCGACGGATCACAGAATTTGATACAGGCATGGCAGGAAGTGCGAGCAGGATATTTTTAATTTTTGATTTTTGATCAGAGAATCTCAAATCTGAAATCTAGAATTTGGTTGAACGGTCGATAAGTGCTAGCCACAGACGGCGATGTCCACCAGGTCCACTGTAAAAAAGTAAATCTATAAGCAGTTTTAATCCCAGGTGGGTTAATTCATTAGTGGAGATTGTTGCGTCTTCCTCCATCCGCTCTTGATAAGTGTTGCAGAAAGTATCAATATAATCTCCAAGCAAAGCAGCCTGATGAGGTTCGCGGTTGTCTTCCGCCATCTGTTCTAAAAGACCAACAGCACGGCGAATTAATTCTTGGTGCTGTTTGGCAAGGTAACAAGTAATCAGAACAAGCGCCCTAGCTTCCTCCACATCTAATTTTTTTCGTCCTCCTTGACCTTTACGTAGCGGATTTGATTGGCGCAGTCGCCATAGCGCTACACGGTCTGGCACTCTTGACTCTAAATTCAGATTAATTGCCGCTTGTAGCATTGCCTCGGAGCCAATGCCAGTCAATGTTTCTAACGCTAACAGCACCAAGTCCAGCTGAGTTTTGATATTGTCCCAATGAACTGAATTTGGGGCTGGAAGCTTTATTAAATCCTCCCACTGAGAAGTCGGAGCGGGTGAATCGGCGGCAGAGTGCATAACTTTTAGCATAGGTGATCAGGCTGGTGAGGGCTGTTGCTGTTACCCATTTTGAAACCAGACTCTCAAGGGTTAAGATTGGTTTCCAATCACTATCAGCCGAAGCCGGGAGCTACAGCTTCTATTACTTTGGTGAACAGCAGAGGTCTTTGTCTTAACTCTATGATGAAAAACTGTTTTGAAAAAAGTATAATCCTAATCAATTGTGCTTTATCTGTCAAACACAAATAACTTTTTTTATTTTTTAGTAACAATAAACATTTCTACATAAATCATCGCTAGTATCCAATCGCTATTCAAAATAGCCCAATTGTTCAGTGGTGATTATTTTAGTTATACTCAGCGCCACAATCAAAACCCGGATTTTTCCAAAAACCGGTGAGACCAGCGCTGCGGGAGGGTTTCCAACGCCAGATACCTACGGAGGGAGACACTCATCAAGTACTGGCTCCTCCGCAGGCGACTGCGTATGCGCAAAGCGCACGCCCAAAGGGCTAAAGCGCAGCGTGTCCGTTCGGCCTCAAGCCGTGCCCGAAGGGCTCAGGACATACCCGAAGGGGTTTCTGTGTTTTGTGATTTTAGTTTTAACCGATGTAAGCAATTGTCACACCACTACCGCCATCAGCTTGTTCTCCTGCTTCATAACGGCTGACTCTGGGGTGCTGCTTTAAGAAGGCGTGAACTCCTTGCCGTAGCTTACCCGTGCCATGTCCGTGAATAATCCATATTGGTCCTGTGGCTTCCGAAATTGCTTTGTCTAAAATGATTTCCGCATCCGGTACCCTACGCCCGCGTATATCTACCGTATTTTTAGACGTGCGAATTGCAGGAGTTTCTGTCAAGGTTGTGATTTTTGACTCTCCTTTGCTCCTCGGTTCCTCGGCTCTTTGGCTCTTGGGTTCCTTAACGCTTGGTTCAGGTTTTTGACCATCTAAAGATTCTACGTCTTCTAGCTTCACTGTCATCTTCATGATTCCAAAGCGGACAGTCAACTCCCTATCCTGATCAGGGGCGGTTAAGACTTCTGCTGTTTGCCCGAGTTTGGGTATACGGATGCGATCGCCCACTTTGGGAAGAAATCCCACTTTTTGTTTCGGAGGAGGTTCTGGTATAAACTTATCTGCTATCTCACCTAAAGCTTTTGTTGCGCTTTGAGCATCTTGTGCTGTTGGTTTACCTTGCTGCAAGCGGCGAATCACTTGAGCTATTTCACCTTTTGCCTGGGCGATCGCCTGCTGGACTGCTACCTCCTGCGAGACACGCAAAGCACGCTCTCTTTCCTGCAATGCTGTGGCTTTTTCGGAGACTTCTTTGTATAAACGCTCAGCTTGCTGCAACAAATCCTGTGCTTGTTCGGCTTTAGTTTCCTGACGGCGGCGTTGCGCTTCCAACCCAGCAATAACCTGATTGACTTCGTCTGTTGCTCCTCCCAGTTGCGTTTTCGCACTTTCCACAACTGCTAATTTCAACCCCAGGCGTTGGGCAATTGTTAAGGCGTTGGAACGTCCAGGAATTCCCCAAAGTAGGCGGTAAGTTGGTGAAAGGGTACTTTCGTCAAATTCTACAGAGGCATTTTCAAATCGCTCATCTTCGTATTTTAGCGCTTTGAGTTCACCAAAGTGAGTGGTCGCAATTGTCAACAGAGCATGGTCTGCGAGATATTGTAGGAGCGATATTGCCAAGGCACTCCCTTCAACGGGGTCTGTTCCTGCACCCACTTCGTCCAGAAGGATTAAGGAAGATGGGATAGTCTTTTCTTCCCCTGCTTCCCCTGCTTCCCTTGCTTCCCCTGCTTTCTCTGTTTCCTCGTCCTCATCTAGTGCTGACAAAATCCGACTAATGCGGCGGATGTGACCAGAAAAAGTGGATAAGTTTTGCTGCAGGGATTGTTCATCACCGATATCTGCCAGTACCATGTCAAACCACGGCAATTCCACTGGTTCGCGTGCAGGCACATATAAGCCGACTTTCGCCATCAATGCTGCCAAAGCTAGGGTTTTCAACGTCACAGTTTTTCCGCCAGTATTTGGTCCGGTAATTGTGACTACCCGAATTTGTGGCTGAATCAGCAAATCAACGGGAATTACGGAATGTCCTTGTTCGTGGTAATGCTGCCACTCCAAAAGTGGATGACGTAACTTCCGCAAGGTAATGCTTTCATTTTCGTCTCGGTTAATGAAGCGTGGAGGATTTGCTTTTAGCCACAAACTATAACGCGCTTTTGCCAATGCCAAATCCAAGGTAGTTACAATTGCTAACAACCGTTCCAAATCTGGCTTGACAGCAGCGACTTGCTCTGTTAAGACACGACGGATTGCTTCTTCTTCTATTTGTTCTCTTCTGAGCAACTGTCGCAACTGGTTTCCCATTGGGACGACAGAATTTGGTTCCACATACAACGTTGCGCCGCTGGTAGAAGTATCGTGGACAATGCCTGGTATGGCGTCTTTTTGAGGTGCTTTTACGGGAATGACAAAGCGATCGCCCCTTTGAGTAATAATCTGTTCTTGGACGGCATTCGCTTTTACCTGTAATATATTTTGCAGTTTTTGGGTGATTTGACTGCGTGATTGCCGTAAGTTCGTGCGAATTTCACCAAGTTTTTGGCTGGCGCGGTCAGTGACTTGACCCCTTTCGTCTATACATCTGTGAATTTCTTGTTCTAATTCTGGATAAGTCCGTAAATCGGTAATTAAATCATTGAGTACTGTTAAATCTGGGTGTTTGTCGATGACACGACGTAGATTTCTGGTGCCAGCAAGAGTGGTGGCGATCGCCAACAATTCATCTCCCTGCAAAATTCCTTGCAGTTCGGCGCGTTCTAGGGAATCACCAATATCTTGGATTCCATCAAACGAAAGCCCCGTACCTAGGCGGTTTTCCAGTTCGTAAATTTCTTTTGTTTGTGCTAACAACTGCTCACTTTGGGCTTGCGACGCAGGAATTTGTAGATGGCGCGCAGCAATAGTCCCCAGCTTTGTTGCCGCGAAGGTAGACAAATGCTGGCAGAGGCGAGACCATTCAAGTAATTCTAGAGTTTCAGATTGGATCAAGGACTGCTAATCTGACATGGATTCTAAAATTATTGTAACAATTCTTTTCTCTAAGCTGCATAACCTTTCTAGATTAATGACCTTTGGAAAAACCCCTGCAAATCCTCCCATAATTTTGATACCCTATCTAAAACAGATTTGGGAGCATCAAGAAGCGTGGATATTGAAATTGGGCGGGGAAAAACAGCTCGCAGGGCCTACGGCATAGATGAAATTGCTCTCGCCCCCGGTAATAGAACACTCGATCCAAGTTTGGCAGACACTCAGTGGCGTATCGGCAATATTGAGCGCGAAATCCCAATTATTGCCAGTGCGATGGATAGCGTAGTTGATGTCCGTATGGCTGTGCTTTTGTCAGAGCTAGGAGCATTGGGCGTCCTGAACTTAGAAGGAATTTACACTCGTTATGCAGATCCAGAGCCAATTTTAGACCGTATTGCCTCTGTTGGGAAAGAAGAATTTGTTCCCTTGATGCAAGAACTTTATGCTGAACCGATAAAAGCAGAATTAATTGAACAACGAATCAGAGAAATTAAACAACAAGGTGGTATCGCCGCCGTGAGTGCGACTCCCGTAGGAGCAAGCAAATTTGGTTCTGTAGTGGCAAAAGCTGGTGCAGATTTATTCTTTATACAAGCAACTGTAGTTTCTACTGCACACCTTTCTCCAGAATCTGTTGTACCACTCGATTTGGCAAAGTTTTGTCAAGAAATGCCCATACCTGTGATACTAGGAAATTGCGTGACTTATGAAGTGACTCTCAATTTGATGAAAGCAGGCGCAGCAGCCGTACTGGTGGGAATTGGCCCTGGTGCAGCGTGTACCTCTCGTGGTGTGCTGGGTGTCGGTGTACCACAAGCAACGGCGATCGCTGACTGTGCAGCAGCACGAGATGATTATTATCAAGAAACTGGCAAATACGTTCCAGTAATTGCTGATGGTGGTTTAATCACCGGTGGCGACATTTGTAAGTGCATTGCTTGTGGTGCAGATGGAGTGATGATTGGTTCCCCCTTTGCCAGAGCTGCTCAAGCTCCCGGACGGGGATATCATTGGGGAATGGCAACTCCTAGTCCCGTCTTGCCACGTGGCACGCGCATTCGTGTCAGCACCACTGGCACCCTAGAGCAAATCCTCACTGGACCAGCACAACTTGATGATGGGACTCATAATCTTTTGGGAGCCTTGAAAACAAGTATGGGCACTTTGGGAGCAAAAAATATTAAAGAAATGCAACAAGTGGAAGTTGTGATTGCTCCTTCTTTGTTAACCGAAGGTAAAGTTTATCAAAAAGCACAACAATTAGGTATGGGAAAATGAAGCGTGAGAATACTGCGGGCGCATTCGTTAAAAGGAGCGATCGCGCTATGCACAAGCGTAACCGGAAGGTAGGCGACTGCTGTGCATGGTTTTCCGACTTGAGGAGCCACTGCGCCCTTGGTGAGGCAGTGCTTGGCTAGCTTAGAGAAGTTTGGATCGGACACCGCAGTTGTGATTCCTAGCCCCTCTTAGGGGCGGCACTCAAAGGACCCAGAGCTACGCTTAACGCCTCCATAGCGCTGGCAACTAATGACTCTTTATCACCCAGCTGTAATAGTCAACAGGAGTGATACTATTACAGCTGGGAGATAAGTTAATGAAATTTTTCCCGACTCTTAAACTCTTACTGGAAAAATCGCATATGTCGCCTAGAATAGAGATAGCGGAGACGCATGTTTCCGTTCACTCCTCACACCACACTCCGCCCGGACAAGCTTCGGGCGGTTCCTTAATAATTAAATTATTTTTGAATCACATCAATTGCCATATGCAAAACTCTGTGTACCACTGCAAAGCAGTGGTTTTTGCTGTGGTAGAATTTTCAGCAAAGTCAAATATATTAATAGGCGAAGGTTTATAGGCATGTCAGAAGCCGCACAAGTTACAGACTCTACCTTTAAACAGGAAGTATTGGATAGCGCAATTCCTGTTTTAGTTGACTTTTGGGCACCCTGGTGCGGACCTTGTCGGATGGTTGGCCCTGTTGTCGATGAAATTGCTACCCAATACAAAGACCAAGTTAAGGTAGTGAAAGTTAACACCGATGAAAATCCCAATGTTGCGAGCCAGTATGGCATTCGCAGTATTCCCACATTGATGATTTTTAAAGGTGGGCAAAGAGTTGATATGGTGGTCGGTGCCGTGCCGAAAACTACACTATCTAACACTTTGGAAAAATATCTTTGAACACAACCGCCGGAAAACTGCTACAGAGTATTTGATTTCAAAGGGCATTCGGTAAAGATTGGTAAACAGTGGAGGGGCGACAATCGCCTCTCCATAAATTTATGAACTTTATGAACTTTATGAACTTTTTAGTTCAGCCAATGTTTGGCGAGTTTCTCTGTTGTCAGCAGTTATTTATAAAATAAATGTTAAATTATTGTAGGGATGTAGTTTGCTGCGTGTGTTGCAAACACAACCACCAAACAAATCGTTTTCTCTTATCAAGATAGGTTGGCGACGATAACTGTCGGCAGCGCCTTGGATTATCTTTAACCAAAGGTGCTTTTTGTTGTGAAAAAATACCTAAAAGTCAATAGTCAAAAAACTTTAGACTTTGCACTCCACGTAACGATTTATCATTCCACATTAAATTTAGATAAAATGTAATGCCATTTTGGCAGCAGTTCTCATGACCTCATCTGCGTCGTTTGACACATTAGAGTCTCTTCAAGCGGATATCGCTAAATTATTTGAAGACTTACCGATGTCAAAGCATCGGCGGTATATTATACAGGCACTAGCGACTATAGTGCGTCTGGCTCACAAGAGTGAAGAAATTGAGCGCCTCGATTGGAAGATATTGTCGTCTTCTTTAACAGACATGGAACGCGGTTTCCAGCTGTTTTATGCTTACCGACATGTTCGCAAAGTTACTATTTTTGGTTCGGCTCGCTTATCACCACAAACACCAGAATATCGCATGGCGTACGAATTTGCTCGCTATGTGTGTCGATTGGGATTTATGGTTATGACAGGTGGTGGCGGCGGAATTATGCAAGCAGGTAACGAAGGTGCTGGACGGGAAAATTCTTTTGGCTTAAACATTCAGCTTCCCTTTGAGCAACAGGCAAACCCGATTATTGAGGGAGATCCTAAGCTGATTCATTTTAAGTATTTCTTCACCCGGAAGCTGTTTCTCCTCAAAGAGAGTGATGCTATAGCTTTGTTTCCAGGTGGTTTTGGCACCCAAGACGAAGCTTTTGAGTGCATGACTTTAAGCCAGACAGGTAAGTTTGGTCCAATACCTTTGATTTTAATTGACCACCCTGGAGGCGATTATTGGCGGTCTTGGAGCGAATATATTGACAAGCAACTGGTGCAGAAAGGTCTGGTTAGTCCTGATGACCCCAGTCTTTACACGGTGACAGACAACTTGGATGTGGCTTGCAATGCTATTACCAGTTTTTACCAGGTTTATCACTCTAGCCGCTACGTGGGCGATCGCCTAGTTATCCGTCTGAAAGTAGAGTTATCCGATGCTGAAGTAGAACAACTCAACCATGATTTCAGCGACATTCTTGTGACAGGACGCATTGAAAAAAGTCAGGCTTTACCGCAAGAAGCTCAAGATGAGACGTTTGAGCTACCCCGCCTCCTTTTGTACTTTAATCAAAGAGATTTAGGGCGGTTGTACCAACTCATCGCAGTGATTAACCGCATGGGGACTCCTTCAGCAGAAGAAAAGGCGCATCCAGAAAGGAAGTAGCCCGTTAGGTCGAGCCTCGGGCCGTAGGCATAGGGCGTTGGGCACTCCCAACAACGTGAACTACCTACACGCTCCCTTGCGGTACAGTTAGTCGCTTCCCAATTCATTGGGGATTACCTCAATCTTCATAGATTTTTTACGTCCTAAGGTAAAAAATAAGGTTTTGAGCGAACAGTAGGCAGTGCCCAACGCCAGATGCTACCCTATGGCTGACGCCACGCCTTACGGTGAGTCCAGCGCTGGCTCTCCAACGCACTGGCTCCCTTACAAAAATTGCAATAACGCAATTGGTGCACTGCCTCCTCATCTTCTTCATTGTTCTTCATATTCTTGATCCAATACGGTTAGGTTGACACTCCCCTGCCTAAAGGCGAGGGGATTCTACATTCATCGTCAGAACTTG
>NZ_QMEB01000244.1 GCF_012912135.1 Brasilonema bromeliae SPC951
AAATTGATAATATGGAAATAATGATAAAATTTCATATAGAATCTCAAGGTAAATTCTATAAATTAGCAAATCGCAAATAACAAAACCCTTTTCTAATTTTGGATAAGAATCAGTGCTTTAAGTCGCCGTTAGGAACTGCGTACACTAGGACAGATGAAAATTTTTCTTTTCTTCTGAGTTCTTGGTCAGGAGTTGCTGAGTTCTATTTTCAACTCGGTTGGACAAAAATATTATGCGTCCGTCGCAAGCGTTGCGGACGCGAGTGCGTGTCCGTAAGAGGCGAACGTGTCGCATACCGGAGGTGATAGCCGTGGGTTGAGTATATCCAGAACGCAC
Source organism: Brasilonema bromeliae SPC951 (assembly GCF_012912135.1). GTDB lineage: Bacteria > Cyanobacteriota > Cyanobacteriia > Cyanobacteriales > Nostocaceae > Brasilonema > Brasilonema bromeliae. The sequence goes on from NZ_QMEB01000244.1 coordinate 337, forward strand.
CCTGCTTTGAACACAGGGGGCATAGTGGTGTTTATTTATGTCCAGTTAGCAATTGTGAGAATATGAAAAGCCCCTGTAGAGTTTAAATATTTTGTTTGTGGAAAAAGTCACTCCAAATCCTAATATCCTGCACAGACGCTATGCCTGACTCCTATGGCACAGGTCTCATCCTTTGAGTTCACCTAACGGGAGAACCCTAGTAGGTACGGCGACGCCTTACAGTGAGACCAGCGCTGCGGGAGGGTTTCCCTCCGCAGGCGACTGGCGAACCCGGAGGGCTATCGGGTATGCGCAAAGCGCACGCCAAGGGGCAGTTAAGGGGACGCGAAAAACGTCGGTCTAGGACTGGACTCACCAGTCACTTGGGCATAGCGCCTTTATTCACCCCAAACGCGCTACCTCACCCCAGCACTGTCCTGCGCAACGCAGCGCCTTTTCTGCTTTTCGTACTATTTTTATTTATTATCAAGAAATAACGTGGTATGCATGCCCAAAATATACGGTCTTTATATTTTTGGTGATTTTTGGAATTTTCATCAGAAAATTTATCAATACAATATGATGTTATATATAGGTGAGTCGCACGCCTAGTTACAATAAGGTTAATGTTGATATATCACTCAAATTATGCTAATCAATAAATATGCTGCTTTTACTTGAGCAGGTGCATATGTTGAATTAGAGAGTTCAAAGTATAAAGTCAAAAATCTTGTTTGAGCTTTGGACTTTGGAAAGTTAAGATGAGTTGAGTCTATTTAACATTATTGACATTAGACTCTTTTTTGTCAAGGTGATAACCTACTACAAGTTATCTATTGTCAATTTACCTAAAAAGACTTGCAAAATTTGAAATTCAGAGGTATCAATGAATCTTGCCGGTTTTAACAAAGAAAGAAATCAATATAAACTAGTCAAAGAACAATCGCATTGGCAAGAAGAACGTCACACAAAGACTACTGATCAAGATAAAGACGGAAAAATGTCAGTGACTAAGATTGAGCAATCCATTTTCGGTAATTTAAATCGTGGTCGAGTAGCCATTTTCATTGATGGAGCGAATTTATTTCATGCCGGTTTACAACTTAGTCTTGAAATTGACTATGCTAAGCTTCTTTGTTGTTTAACTGAGAATGCAAAGCTTTTACGTGCTTTCTTTTACACTGGAGTAGATCGCACAAATGAAAAGCAACAGGGTTTTCTGCTGTGGATGCGTCGGAATGGTTATCGTGTCGTTGCCAAAGATTTAGTACAGTTTCCAGATGGCTCAAAAAAAGCCAATTTAGATGTAGAAATAGCTGTAGATATGATGAATTTAGCTCCTTACTACGATACTGCAGTGTTAGTTAGTGGTGATGGAGATTTAGCATATGCAGTTAACGCTCTTTCTTATCAAGGAGTTCGAGTTGAAGTTGTCAGCATACGCTCAATGACGAGCGACAGTCTGATTGATGTTACTGATTATTTCGTTGACATAGAAACAATCAAACAATACATTCAAAAAGATTCCCATTCCTGCTACAACTACCGACCTCTATCGAATTCTAGTTTGTAAAAGACAAATTTCCAAAAGACGGCTTATACTATTTCACTAACATCCTGATACAACTCACTCCCCTTGCCTACCCATCTCGCCAGATCAACAACGACTTACCCACCATGTTCTAACCTTAAAGTCAAATGATATTACTATAAACTTGGCTCGCAAGAAAAGAAACATAATTAAGAGATTGTAAATGTTTTTTCCAAAAATAACGCAGAACACATAAGTCAAAAATCAGGAGAAAAAATAGAACTAAAAAGAAGAATAAAAATCTGAATTCTGTACAACTGAAGACGAAGCATCAAGGGTACAAGCCCCCACTAAAGATGCAGATTTAGTGGGAAATAATTGTGTCTTTATTTGAATCCTCCACTCATTGCATTCCTAGCTGCGGAGTTCTGTGTTCTGAGTTCTTTTTTAATAAAATTTATCTGTAAACCTCAAGTTTGATGGCAAAATATCGGTTACAATAGCAACCCAGGAAATGACCTTGTGCATTCTGCTTGCCAATAATTTAGTATGAACATCCTCATCGTTGAAGATGAACCCGAAATTGCCCAGTTAATCCAAATATCTCTGGAAAAAGAAGGTTTTTGCTGTCGCATTAGCAGCGACGGTTTGAACGCCTTACGAATGTTTCAGGAGCAATCACCAGATTTAATTATTTTAGATCTAATGATTCCTGGTTTAGATGGTTTGGAAGTCTGTGCAAGAATTCGGCACAAACCTGGTGCAAAAGACCCGTATATTTTGATGCTTACGGCTAAAGGTGAGGAAATTGATCGCGTTATTGGCTTATCTACTGGCGCTGACGATTACATGGTCAAACCCTTTAGCCCCAGAGAGTTGATTGCTAGGGTACGAGCGCTATTGCGGCGTAGTCTCCGCCACGGTTCACAAAATCAGGTGTACCGTACTAAACACTTTATAGTAGATGTAGAGCAGCGCATAATAAGTCGCCAAATGAATTCTCAGGAACCAGAAATGCTAGATTTAACGACCCTAGAATTCAATTTGTTAAGCACCTTTATTAGCAATCCTGGTCGAGTTTGGGATCGCACCCAACTCATCGACAAACTTTGGGGAGATAACTTTTTTGGTGATGAGCGCGTGGTGGATACTCACATTGCTCGGTTGCGAAAAAAAATTGAGCCAGACCCTACTAATCCAACTTTTGTGAAAACTGTTGTTGGAGTTGGCTATAAGTTTGAAGATTCTTCTGTTATTTTATGACAAAAACGGGGTGGCGTTGGGCAAAGTCATTACCTTTGGCATCACGCCTATTTATCTCCCACTTACTGGTGATGATAGTAGGAGTCGTTAGTCTCGTCATTATCAGCAAAGTCTCTTCCCCTCGCTTTTTCGTTCTGCATTTGGAACGATTGGAACAAAGAGGATATGACTTATTTGATGTTCGTAGTGAGTTGGTTAACAGCTTTGAATTTGCTTGGAGACGAAGCACTGTATGGTCGGTGTTCGCTGGTGCTACGGCGGCTGGAGGATTGAGTTACTGGGTGTCTAGACTGATCATGCAGCGGTTGATGGAGATGGAACAAATCACCCAAAAATTCGCGACTGGTGAATTCGATGCAAGACTACCTTTATCAGATATTCCAGAGTTGAATCGATTAGGTGCTAGTTTCAACCGTATGGCAATAAGTATAGAGGGGGTAGAAGCCCGACGCCGGGAACTGATTGGAGATATGACGCATGAGCTACGAACCCCACTGACAGTCGTACGCGGTTACTTAGAAGAACTTGCTGGTGGAACTATTGAACCAACTCCCGAAATTTATTTACGACTCGCAAAAGAAACAAGGCGTTTAGAGCGGTTGGTCAACGATTTGCAAGAACTCTCTAAGGCAGAAGCGGGTTATCTTCCGATAAAGACACAGTCACTTAATCTACGTCCTTTATTAGAGTCAATGGTCGAGAAATTTGCTGACCAACTGCTAGATGATGGACCAGTTCTGCGCTTAGAGTGTCCATCGAAACTCCCCTTGGTATTGGCTGATATTGACCGTACAGAACAGGTGCTGGTCAATCTACTTGGTAATGCAGTGCGTCATACCACTAAAGGTTCAATTACTGTTCGTGCTTGGGCTGAAGCCTCTAAGGTATGGATTGCAGTCACGGATACAGGGACGGGGATTGCTAAAGAAGATTTGCCGTATGTATTTGAGCGGTTCTGGCGAGCTGACAAGTCTCGCGATCGCCACTCTGGAGGAACAGGTATTGGTTTAACCATCTCCCGTCGTTTAGTCGAACTGCAAGGCGGTCAGATTTCAGTAGAAAGTCAGCTAGGATCGGGCAGCACGTTTCGTTTTTTCTTGCCTTTGGCTTAAGTTTAGCTTCAACGGGCAAAAGCCCCTTATATCAAATCCAGTTAATGACTTACTGCATCTGGAGGTGTCGCTATCCTGTTGATAACTAAATCAACATTGAAAAGCATAAAATAGAGTTGTAGCACAAGCGCGTTGTGTTAGCGCTCTTTATCACACATCTAAGCCATAAACTTTGGTGCGTTAAGACGTTTGTCCTAACGCACCCTACATTTTACGTTTTTTAAGGTTGAGCGACTTAACAGGATAGTGACATCTTCCCTAGTTTTCTACAAAGTGCCACCAATAATTAAAAACAAAATATTCCGAAAAAAACTCTAGAGGATTTAATAATTCGTAACTCGCAATTGTATCGATCATTACGAATTACGAATGATAAATTATTAACTTGCATTAAACAGTTCTACGAGCAAACGAATACCAAATGAAAATTGCAATTAGTGCACCAAGAACAGCTAAAGCTAAACCAGGTAGACTGAAACCTGCATGAGCAGTTAAGATTATTTTTCCAGTAGTCAAGAAAACCCCTAAAATCCCACCGATAAACGCACCTACAATTCCCAACACAATAGTAGCAAGAATCCCACCACCTTGATAACCAGGATAGATGGCTTTAGCAATTGCACCAGCTAAAAGACCTAAGACCACCCATGCGATGATGTTCATTTGTTAAATTCCTTCCTGTTTTGGTTGCCAATAATATTAAGTCTAACACTGCAATACTTTTAGTCATCTTTCACAAGAAATAACTTTAGAAACCTTAAGGAATACAACAGGAGAAAGGTAGTGTAGAACTAGCTTGATTCTTCTCAGTAAAAAAAGATGTTGCAATTATGACTGAGATTATAAGTCGGTTAGAAATTTATGAGTCAAAATACTTCTCAACTGATAGTAATGAGTATTTAAATTTACCGAAAGTATCAGGAGTTAACAGACATGAGTATAGCTAGAACTAAGAATATTCTTTTATCAATTGAAGCTGAGCATTTCCAGACGAGTGTTCACGAATCCTGCGCGGATTGCTGTAGAACTGAGGAGCTTGTCTTCTGTGCAGCAATGCATAAGTGTGAATAAACTAGAAAAGTGACCTTTTCGGGATGTATCCTAAATCAGGTGTTGGTAATTTGAAATATGAGCTTGCCTTCACGGACTAAAAATGGACAATTTCCCGATAAATCCCCCAATTATTGAACAAGTCTGGCAATCTCCTCCAGAACCGATTAACCAAATTCTCGACGCTCCATCGCCACCTGCTATTTTGCTGTCTCCTAACAGAGAATGGATGGTAGAGTTGGAAAGACCATTGTTGCTTCCCATTTCCTTACTTGCAGAAACGGAAGTTCCCTTGGCAGGTTTTTTGATCAATCCCAAAACTAACGCACCTGCTCGTCTTAACCCTTTTCAAAGCATGAGAGTTAGGGCGATCGCGCCCGCGTCTCCCTCTGAAAGCATCGCTTCCCCCCAGATGAGTAAAACGGTGACGCTTCCTGACAACGCCCAAATTGGCTTCATAAAGTGGTCGCCTGATAGCCGAAAACTTGCCTTTACTCTCACTCAAGCCACGGGACTAGAACTATGGTTTGTGGATGTTGCAGATTTTATTCCCAAGCGGTTAACACAGCCAGTTCTCAACGCTGCATATGGAGAACCATACCGTTGGCTGTCAGATGAGACGCTTATTTGCAAGTTCATTTTGAGCGAACGCCCCAAGCCTCCCTCTGAACCAACCGTTCCACCAGGACCCCTCATTCAAGAAAATCTCAAAGGTAAAAGCCCAACTCGTACCTACACAAATCTACTGCAAAATCCTCACGATGAGGCGCTACTTGAATACTACTTAACCTCGACCTTGGAGAAAGTGACGCTAGATGGTCAACGTACTTTGTTAGTGGAGAGCAGTCTCATTCATGAAGCTATACCTTCTCCTGATAGCAAATTTATTCTACTGACGACGCTGCAGCGACCATTTTCTTACCAAGTTCCAATCTCGTATTTTCCCAAAAAAATTGAAGTTATTGAAGATACAGGAAAATTCGTTTATCAGGTTGCGGATGTCCCTCTTTTTGTCCGTCGTACAACTAAATTCGATGAAGTGCGGACAGGACGCCGAGGAATTTCTTGGCGTAGTGATACGAAATCTACACTATCTTGGTTAGAAGCTTTAGACGAAGGTGATCCAACACGTGACGTTCCCAAACGGGATGCGTTGTTTGAATTAGATGCTCCTTTTACAGATACACCAAAGCAACTCTGGGAATCTGAGTACCGCTTCCATAACCTTGCTTGGGGTAAAGAAGATGTCGCCCTGGTTTCGGAACGATGGTACGATACCCGTAAAGAGCGAATTTGGCGCATATACCCCCAAGCACCTGAAACACCGCCGCAACTACTTCTTGACCGCAGTTATGAAGATAAATACAATGACCCTGGGTCAGCCTTGATGACTGTGGGACCTTACAGGTATAGAGTTCTGCGCTTTGCACCACAAGGCAATATTATTTACCTTAGTGGGCGAGGAGCATCACCTAATGGAGCATATCCGTTTTTAGATAGCTTCGATTTGGAAACAGGGCAGAAGCAACGCTTATGGCAATGTCAAGACCCATATCTTGAGGAAATCGCTTATCTGCTGGATGATGAAGCACAAACTGTGATTACTCGTCGCCAATCTCAAACTCAGCCACCCAATTATTTTCTCTTTAACCGTCGCGATAACCAAATTCTCACGGCGCTGACTCATTATCAAGACCCTGCTCCTGCGTTGGCTGGAGTTTACAGTGAGTTGGTAAAATATCAGCGAGCAGATGGTGTGCAACTGTCGGCTAAATTATATCTGCCTCCTGGTTATGAGCGAGAGCGAGATGGTCCTCTGCCGATGTTATTCTGGGTTTATCCAGAGGAATTTAAAGATAAGGAATTTGCCGGACAGATTACGAAATCTGAAAACACTTTCAGCCGTCCCAATCGTGCTTCTGTTTTATTTCTTCTCACTCAAGGCTATGCAGTTCTTTCTGGTCCCACCTTACCAATTATTGGCGAAGGTGATACAGAACCAAATGATACTTACGTAGAGCAATTGATTGCTGGAGCACAAGCAGCAGTAGACTATGTGGTAAAGCGTGGCATTGCCGACCCTCATCGTATTGGTATTGGAGGACACTCTTATGGAGGGTTTACTACAGTAAATTTGCTTGCACATACTGATTTATTCCGCATAGGTATTGCTAGGAGTGGTGCTTACAACCGAACCCTGACTCCCTTTGGTTTTCAAGGAGAGCAACGCAATTTTTGGGAGGCACAACAAACTTACATTCATATGTCTCCTTTTACTCATGCTGCAAAAGTCAAAGCACCTCTTTTGCTGATTCATGGGGAAAAAGATACCAATCCTGGTACCTATCCATTACAAACGGAACGACTGTATGAAGCGCTCAAGGGATTGGGAGCAACTGTTCGTTTGGTCGTGTTACCTTTAGAAGACCACGGCTATCGCTCTGGTGAAGGAGTTGCTCATGTACTTTGGGAGATGGTGAACTGGTGCGACAAGTATCTCAAGTGAACTACCACACACCGACCGTTAGGCAGTACGGTGTAGGCTTCCCAATTCAACGGGGATTGCCTCTAGAACTCCGTAGTTCTGTTGGTCTTACATTCCCTCCAAGGGCAGGAGTCCTAGTTCCTAAGACCCAAACTTTTTCTTGCAACATTTACCCTTAGGGGTTCGGCACTTCCTTCAAGTCGGGGAACCCGCAAGGGCGGAGTGCCTCACCTTTTAGCTTGGTTTTCGCTTACGGCATTGATGCTCAAGATGTACATAATTTACCATATTTTGTTAGTTTCCTCCATGTCTTCTTCCCTCGTGCTACGCACATTGGTTCAGAAGACTGTCCTCAACTCACTCGCAATTCATGAGCGAAAATGTGGTTTACTCGTGGCCTCCCGGTTTATTCGCGTCTCAACACTGACTGAGTACAGTACAGTGTGAGCCAACTTGGCTGTTTAAGGTAATTCATGCAACAAGTTATCACACCTTGGGACAAAAAGCTGAATCATGACTGATGCCAAGTTGTATCATATCGGGTTTGGAAAAAATGACCTTGGAGAGCAACCACCAACCATTGCTTTATTATCTGGTGATCCGGAACGAGCACGGCTGATTGCTCAGTCCTATTTGCACTCTGTACGGCTTTTATCTGAAAACCGGGGGTTGAATAGTTATGTAGGTATTCTACCTAACGGGAAAGCGCTTTTATCTGCGACAAGTGGAATGGGAGCGCCATCTACAAGTATTGTTGTTAACGAGTTGATACAAGTTGGCATTCGGCTGATTATTCGTGTCGGTACTTGCGGCTCTATTCAAGAACACGTATCAGTTGGTAGCATCGTAATTACGAGTGCTGCCTTGTGTCGGCAAGGAGCTGCTAACGATATTGCACCTGTTGAGTATCCCGCAGCTGCTGATCCGTTTGTGACGGTAGCTTTGGTTGAGGCGGCGCGGGAACTGAAGGTGAAATATCATCTGGGTATTACCGCATCAGTTGACACTTTCTACGAGGGACAAGAGCGAACTCAGTCTGTGAATCGACATTTGTTGCGCTCATTGCGTGGCGTGACAGAAGAATATCGCTCTTTGAATGTGTTGAACTACGAAATGGAGTGTGGGACTTTGTTCAAGATGGCGGGGGTGTATGGTTTTAGAGCAGGCTGCGTGTGTGGTGTCGTTGCTCAACGTACAGTTGGTGAAGAGGTTATTTTGGGACAGAAAGACTTTGCAACTGACAATGCTATCAAGGTAGCCGTACAAGCAGCACAGCACTGGAAAGAACCTGAAGCATAAAAAATTTACAAATTTTGAAAAATATTACAAATATTTACAATGTCCTGATTCTATCTTTTGGTCGATGGTTAATACTTCGTAAGAAAGTTTTTTCAGAAATAATCCGGAACAGAGAATTAAGCTCTCGTTCTAGTACAAGTATATAAAACTAAAAATAGATAAAACTCAAAATAGCAAGTAGGCTTAAAATGCAACTGGCTCCCTTGTTTCCAATTTTCCACCGCATCCTCAAACCAACGTTTCCTAACTGCCTTTGGTGTGGGGATGCAAACTCCAAAATTATCGCATTGACGTTTGATGATGGTCCCCATCCTGAATACACGCCATCACTGTTGAAAGTTTTAGACCGTTACAACGTCACAGCTAGTTTCTTCTGGCTGGGTGCTTGCGTCAACCGTTCACCGGGTGTGGCTAAACAGGTGTGCGATCGCGGACATTGGATCGGATTGCATGGCTATGATCATCAAAATTTTCCCATGCTCTCCCCAACAGAACTTAAGCACAGCTTAGAAAAAACCCAAGCTGCTATCTACAACGCTTGTCATCTTGCACCCGATAAAGTGCGCGATGTCCGTCCGCCTAATGGTTTGTTTACACCTACAACATTAAAATTACTGAATCAATGGAACTATCGACCTGTTATGTGGAGTGTTGTACCGGAGGACTGGGTAAGACCAGGAATCGCCACAGTGGTGCAGCGAATTCTCCAGCAGGTCTGTAATGGTTCACTAATTGTTTTGCATGACGGTATGTGCGGCGGACAAGATGTCACCGCAACGACAGAAATCCTCATTCCTCAACTAATGGAACAAGGCTATCAATTTGTAACGGTAGACACTCTCTGGCAGGAAGCGAGGGGGGTGGGGGCTTTGGGGTC
>NZ_QMEB01000245.1:0-985 GCF_012912135.1 Brasilonema bromeliae SPC951
CGCCAGTCGCCTACGGAGGGAGACCCTCCTGCAGCGCTGGCTCGTCTTGGCGGTTTGTAAAAAAATAGTCGTCTAAAACAATCAATTTTTTCATCTAATTTTAATATGAAATACGTTGATGAATTCCGAGACCCGAGAAAAGCTGATGCTTTATTCCACGCCATTCAAGAATTATCTCAACGGCTCAAAAAGCCTATCAAAATAATGGAAGTTTGTGGCGGTCACACTCATTCTATTTTTAAATATGGAATTGAAGAAATTTTACCGGAAGCAATTGAATTAATTCATGGTCCTGGTTGTCCTGTATGTGTGATGCCAAAGGGAAGACTAGATGATGCTATTTCTATCTCCCTGAATCCTAACGTTATCTTCACGACTTTTGGAGATGCCATGCGCGTTCCTGGTTCCCAAAAAAACTTGTTGCAAGCTAAAGCACAAGGCGCGGACATTCGTATGGTTTACTCTCCCCTCGATAGTCTACAAATTGCTAAGGACAACCCTGATAAAGAAGTTGTCTTCTTCGCCTTGGGTTTTGAAACAACTGCCCCCAGTACTGCTTTTACTATCCTGCAAGCAGCATATGAAAAAATTCCTAACTTCAGTATGTTTTCTAATCACGTCCTCGTGATTCCTGCCTTAAAAGCACTTTTAGATAATCCAGATTTACAACTCGATGGATTTATTGGTCCGGGTCATGTCAGTATGGTGATTGGCACTGAACCGTATGAGTTTATTTCCCAAGAGTATCAAAAACCGATTGTGATTTCTGGTTTTGAACCTTTAGATATCATCCAATCTATTTGGATGGTATTGGAGCAGATTGTAGAAAATCGTTGTGAGGTTGAGAATCAATATAACAGGTTGGTAGAGAAGACGGGAAATCAGGTGGCGATCGCCGCCATGAATAAAGTTTTTGAAAACCGAGAAAGTTTTGAGTGGCGCGGTTTAGGGGAGATTCCCAAATCTGGATTAAAAATCCGGACTG
>NZ_QMEB01000245.1:995-9836 GCF_012912135.1 Brasilonema bromeliae SPC951
GACTGAATATGCCGAATTTGATGCAGAATTAAAATTTACCATTCCTAATCAAAAAGCTGCTGACCATAAAGCGTGTCTTTGTGGAGAAATCCTCAAAGGAGTGTTGAAACCTTGGCAGTGTAAAGTTTTTGGGACAGCTTGCACTCCAGAAACACCGATTGGAACTTGCATGGTTTCTTCTGAAGGTGCTTGTGCAGCTTATTATAAGTATGGTCGCTTTTCTCACCTGGCTAAAAAAATGATGCTTGATAAAACACTTGACAAAGAAAAGGTAAGAGTGTAGAAAAATCACAAGTCAAAAATCAACACTGAAAAAATCATTGGGGAATGCATATGTCACATGTCACCGTCCAAGTTGCTGAATGTCATTCTATTCGACTGAAGCGGAAACTAGCGCAAGCAGTCACTCACGCACTTGTTTCTACTTTGAATACTAAACCTGAATGGGTGACAGTTCACGTAGATAAATTTGAACGCGAAAAAAATTAGGCTGTTGGAGGTCTACTACATTCAGATAAGCATAGTGGTAGACACGATCACAAAACCACAAGATAATTCACGCATTCAAAAATGGAATTCTTCATTTTGAATTTTGAGATTGCGTCGCAACGCTGACGCAACGCTGCGCGATTTTGAATTGGAGCGTGATCGCCCCTTGGGCGGCTCCCCTTGGGAGCATCGTGGGTCACTATCAGTGATAGAGTCAAACCTGTAGACTTTGAGCAAGTGAGAAAAACTCTACAGAAGCATCTTCATGCAAGTCAAAGCGGACATCACGCAACAAAACTCACAACCCCTTCGTGTCGTTATTGCAGGTGGTTCAATGAGTGGTTTATGTGCAGGTTTAGCGCTGCACTGTATCGGTTGTGATGTAGAAATTTTTGAACGCGCCTCCTACCAAGGGGTAACGCCTACATTTGGTAGTGTTCAAAGTCACGGTGCTGCTGTTGTTGTGCAGATGGAAATCAATCAGTTTCTGGCAGAACATGGTATTAGCATACCAGAAGCGGTGGGTATGACTTCGTGCAAGAGACAGTATATAACTGGAGATGGCAGCATTATTTGGGAAGAATCAACACCCCAAGTTATGATTTCTTGGGATATGCTGTATCATCAACTGCGGAAAGTTTTCCCAGATGAACGTTACCATCAAGGTAACAGTGTCATTGGTTTTCAGTTGAGTGACGACTGCGTGGTGGTGCACTTTGAAGACGAAAGGGAAGAAAAATGTGATTTACTCATTGGGGCTGACGGTGTTGATTCAACCATACGTCAGCAACTGATACTAAATGCTATGCCTCAGTATGCAGGCTACATTGCATGGCGAGGGTTGATAGACGAAAATGTACTTTCATCAGACGTTGCAAAATTCTTTGCCGATAAATTCACCTTTTTTAACGGACCCAGCATGCAGACACTGTGCTATCTGGTCCCTGGACCAAACGGGGAGTTAGACGAAGGAAAACGCCGTCTCAACTGGCTTTGGTATTTTAATGTCTCAGATGGCGAAGAGTTGAATGCAGTCATGACCAACCACCAAGGACGAGTACGAAGATTTTTTATGCCTCAAGGAGAGGTTCGAGAAGAAGTCGTCCAACAGATGAGAGTAGTAGCAAAGAGATATTTACCAGAAATCTTTCAGTATTTTTTTGAACTAACAGACAAACCCTTCATTCAACCTATCTACGACTTATCTGTACCACGTATGGTTTTTGGACGGGTGTGTTTAATTGGCGATGCTGCATTTGTCGTCCGTCCTCACACGGCTGCGGGGATTTCTAAAGCTGTGACGAATGCTATTGAACTCGCCCAAGGGTTACAGGAATCTGGTGGTGATGTGGTGGCGGCGTTAGAACAATGGGAACCAATCCAGTTAGCGATGGGGAATTACCTCAAGGTTTTGGGCGTCACTTTAGGAAATCGTTCTAGACTGGGTCACCCCTTTGGGGAATTCAAAATTCATGGTTGCTGAGCGCACTTGTACTGAGCGGAGTCGAAGTAATCGAAGCAAAATTCAAAAGTATCAGAGAAATTTTGTAGGTTGGGTCGAAGATATGAGACCCAACAACCCTGTAAATGTTGGGTTTCGCTTTGCTCAACCCAACCTACCATTAATAGTCAGGACTTACGCAAAATTATGAAAAAATAAACCGCAAAGGACGCAAAGATCACGAAGTTAAGAGAGTTTAAAAGAGTTTTTGCGTAAGTCCTAAATAGTATGGATAAATCCGCTAAAATATTTAAACAGAATTTAGAATGAACTTCTCCTTATCTGACTCACCACAGAATTTCCTCTTTCAAAAAATCGAAAAAGTCCGCCGTCATCAAGGTAAAGTGCGAGACACTCATATCACCCTCGCACATGGTAGTGGTGGCAAAGCAATGCGCGATTTAATTGATGATATCTTTGTCAATACTTTTGATAATCCAACTCTGTCTCAATTAGAAGACCAAGCCAGTTTTGATTTGGCAAGTTTTATGAAACAGGGAGACAGACTTGCTTTTACAACTGATTCTTATGTTGTTGACCCTTTGTTTTTTCCGGGTGGTGATATTGGAACATTAGCCATCAATGGTACGGTTAATGATTTAGCAATGAGTGGTGCCAAACCGTTATATCTTAGCTGTAGTGTCATTTTAGAAGAAGGACTTGCTGTAGAAACTTTGCGGCGTGTTGCGCAAAGTATGCAAGCAGCAACGAAAAAAGCTGGCGTACAAGTTGTGACTGGTGACACAAAAGTAGTCCATCGTGGTGCAGCAGATAAATTATTTATTAATACCTCTGGTATTGGTGTTATTCCAACGGGAGTAAATATTTCTGCCCATAATATTCAGCCAGGAGATGCAGTTATTATTAATGGTGAGTTGGGCAATCATGGCACAGCAATTTTAATTGCCCGTGGGGAATTGGCATTAGAAACTGATATTGAAAGCGACTGTCAGCCGTTGAATGGTTTAGTTGAAACTATCCTAAATGTTTGTCCTGACGTTCATGCTATGCGGGATGCAACACGCGGTGGTTTAGCCACAGTGTTAAATGAATTTGCTCTGGGTTCTGGTGTGGGAATTCGCTTAGATGAGCAGTCTATCCCAGTGCGTGAAGAAGTCAAGGGCGTTTGCGAACTTTTAGGTTTAGATCCATTGTATTTGGCAAATGAAGGTAAGTTAGTTGTTGTGGTAGGACGCGAAAATGCTGACGCTGTTGTCTCAGCTATGAAATCTCACCCAGCCGGAAAAGATGCTTGTATTATTGGTGAAGTCATTCCCTCACCTTCTGGTGTTGTCTTTTTAAAAACCGCTTTTGGTGCTGAACGTATTGTTGATATGCTTGTTGGTGAGCAATTACCAAGAATTTGTTAATTCACCGGAATGCACCTCATCCATAGTATGCCTTGAACTTAAGTACCCTACGAGAAGCTGCCCAAAGGGCGTCTACTCAGAATTTCTTTCTTTGCGGACTAACATTATGGTGCAAAATCTGAGTTAATTCAAGAATTTGTTAAATCTGGTACGTTGCACTGCAAAAATCACCTCTACCATTGAAGATTGACTAAGCATTCACTCAGCACTTCAATGCATGAATTAGGAATTACTCAAAATGTTGTGGCTATTGTAGCTGAATATGCCAATGGCACACAAGTCAAAAGAGTATTGTTAGAAATTGGTAAGCTTTCAGCTATTATGCCAGAAGCAGTGCAATTTTGTTTTGATATTTGTACTCAAGGAACTGTTTTAGAAGGGGCAAAGTTAGATATTTTAGAAACCCCAGGATTAGCAAAATGCCGTCAATGTGGTGCCGAAATTCCTTTAGAAAAACCTTTTGGAACCTGTAGATGTGGTAGCGTGCATTTGGATTTAATAGCTGGGGAAGAACTGAAAATTAAGGAAATCGAAATAGAGGAAGTATGTGTGTAACCTGTGGTTGTTCTGATGATGCTGAAGTGAAAATGACCAATCCTGAAACAGGCGAAGTCGCAACAATGGACTCATCAAATAATACCCACCATCATCATACTCATACTTTACCAGATGGTACTGTCATCACTCATTCCCACAGTCACGACCATGTCACAGAAGCATCTCAAATTCATGCCAAGGTACATGGCACAACTCTCGCTTTAGAGCATGATATTTTAGCAAAAAATAATCTAATAGCTGCCCAAAATAGAGGATGGTTTAAAGGTAGAAATATCCTCGCATTAAATCTTATGAGTTCTCCTGGTGCAGGAAAAACAACTCTCTTAACTCGAACCATCAATGATTTAAAGCATCAGTTGCCTATCAACGTTATTGAAGGCGACCAAGAAACAACAAATGATGCCAAAAAAATTCAAGAAACTGGTTGTAAAGTTGTCCAAATCAACACTGGGACAGGCTGTCATTTAGATGCAGCAATGGTGGAACGAGGGCTACAACAACTCAAACCACCTCTCGATTCAGTGGTGATGATTGAGAATGTTGGCAATCTTGTTTGTCCAGCTTTATTTGATTTAGGAGAACTTTTTAAAGTCGTCATTCTCTCAGTCACGGAAGGAGAAGATAAGCCGATAAAATATCCTCATATCTTCCGCGCTAGTCAGGTGATGATTCTCACGAAAATAGATTTGCTGCCTCATGTACAATTTGATGTTCAGCGTTGTGTAGAATACGCGAAGCAAGTTAATCCCCAAATTCAAGTTTTTCAGGTTTCTGCAATAACAGGAACTGGATTAGAGAATTGGTATGAGTGGCTATCTAGCAAAGTAGCGAATCTGTCAACTTCAACTTCTGTATAGCAATCCGCGCAGGATTCGTGAAATTCTCTCTTCTCTCTTTTCTTGGCGTCCTTGGCGACGCCAGTCGCCTACGGAGGGAGACCCTCCTGCAGCGCTGGCTCGTCTTGGCGGTTCGTAAAAAAATAGTTTTCACAAATCATCTAGGATTGCTATATAACTGATATGCTAGTGCGAACAATGGTTACTTGAAATATCAGGGTATGTCTCAGAAAAAAGCGGCTTTAAAGTTCGTGATTTTGCTGGGTATTGTCAGCCTCTGTGCAGATGCAACTTATGAGGGGGCGCGTAGCATTACGGGGGCTTATCTTGGAGTTTTAGGCGCTAGTGCTACTGTAGTAGGGCTTGTAGCGGGTTTGGGAGAGTTAATTGGCTATGGTTTTCGCTTAGTGATAGGTTATATCAGCGACCAAACGCGAAAATACTGGGGAATTACTACTCTTGGTTATGTCTTTAATACAGCAGTCGTGCCCCTCCTAGCTTTTGCAGGACGTTGGGAAGTCGCAGCAGGACTGATGATTGCTGAACGCACAGGAAAAGCGATTCGTACCCCTCCACGAGATGTGCTGCTTTCCCATGCTGCAAGTCAAGTCGGCAGAGGTTTTGGCTTTGGCTTGCATGAAGCCCTGGATCAAATTGGTGCCGTCATCGGACCATTAGCTGTAGCAGCAGTGATTTATTTGAAAGGAGGGTATCAGCGTGGTTTCGCAATTTTGATTGTGCCAGCTGTCTTAGGGTTATGTGTGCTTTTAGTAGCACAAAAACTTTACCCCAACCCTCGTGATTTTGAACAGGAAACCCCAACACTCAAAGGAGAAGGTTTACCACAAGTCTTTTGGATTTATCTAGGTGCTGTAGCACTTGTTGCTGCTGGGTATGCAGATTTTCCCCTGATTGCTTATCATTTCCACAAAGGAGCCATAGCGACTGAGCAAACGATTCCCTTGCTTTACGCTATGGCTATGGGAGTTGATGCTGTAGCAGCGCTGGTGTTTGGGCGTCTTTTTGATCGAGTTGGCATTTCTATCCTCGCAATAGCAGTTTTCCTGTCATTAATGTTCGCCCCGTTAGTCTTCCTAGGAAGTT
Organism: Brasilonema bromeliae SPC951; assembly: GCF_012912135.1. Taxonomy (GTDB): domain Bacteria; phylum Cyanobacteriota; class Cyanobacteriia; order Cyanobacteriales; family Nostocaceae; genus Brasilonema; species Brasilonema bromeliae. The sequence continues at coordinate 6,854 of NZ_QMEB01000245.1, forward strand.
CCAATCTTGCCCTTTTGGGAATGATTTTGTGGGGTATTGGAATGGGGGCACAGGAATCAATTTTGAAAGCTGCTGTCGCTGGTATAGTACCGATAGACAAACGTGCTTCTGCTTACGGTATTTTTAGCGCTGGCTACGGTTTGTCGTGGTTTTTAGGGAGTGCCTTAATGGGAATTTTATATGACCAATCAGTCAGCTTACTGGTTGGGTTTTCAGTCGTCATTCAACTCGCTGCTATTCCCATTTTGTTGTTGGTAGGAAAGCACTCAATACAGTCATAGCCAATCTCGATAAGCTGATATCTCATTAACGCTAATTTCAAATGGCGTCCCCTTCCCAAATGGTGGATAAACGCGGATCTTAGCGCTACTGGCAAACCGTTCTAGCCTATTTCCAATGGGTGCAATATTGCTGACTATATGCCAGTAACTGACAATGTCAGGACAATCAATGACTAGCATGAGGTAGCCACCATCTGTCGTAATATACCACTGACAGTTAGACAATAATGCTCGTGTTATTTGGTCACACGCTTCAAAAAAGCATCTGCCAGTGGAATGTTCGAGTTGACTTCGCAATATTTTGTCAAGGTGCGTCGCTTCTGTTGAAGGTAAATCCTCTGGAGGAAGGAAGGGTTTATTTTTCATTGGAACCCCTTCAGGTTGCAAGGTGGGTTTGGAGGAAGTTGGGTTTACGATTATTCCTATGTTGTCAGCCAATGCAAATCCAACCACAAACGTGGATGTATTCGCTTGACATTCGACATAGGATCACGCAATAGTCGCGTTGCGTTGAGGAAAACTACCTGAACGAGTCCCATATTTTCTGCTAGTTCTCGCAAAATTTCTTTGTGAGTTTGCACATCGGGCATCATTTTTTCAGAGCAATAAATTCCTATGTATCGCAAGCGCTTAGGAGGTCGTCCCCAGTAAGAGGAGATAACTTTCACATAACAGCCGTCTAGTAATTCTCCGACTTTTGGGTAATAGTGAGTGACGACCCTCATGAATTCTTGTGCTAGGATATCTTCACTAATCATGAAACACTATGATTATGTAAGGATTGTCACATGATTTAATATAACATAATTTGGCTCTCTTCATGTGAAAAAATATCCGAAATTATTATAAAATTAAGGGTTTACCTTTATCACAATAGTTAGAAGTCATCATGGAAAAGCCTTCCATTAAAAATTCATAAAGAAAAAGCGTAGAGTATGCATTCTATACTCTACGCTTGTCGTTATCTAGCGATAGAAAATGAGTCATTTTTTAAACTCAAAATTATCATGTTTATTTATTAATGTGATTTTTATATACACATTAATATTTAAAATTTGAATTTTGAACTCTCATTCTTATCGAACATTACGCTCGGAAAACAACACTTCTGCTACCATAACTGGTAAATCCGTCATGTCAATATATCTGTCTGAACCATGAATTGGTGAAATAAAAGTGTAATTTGGATCGCACGCTCCAGTATCATAAACTTGGACATACCACCTATCAGGAAATCCTGCGACAGCAAGTTCTACGATGTACCAATTTTGACCAGTTAGGCGAGAATTAACAATGACAAACCATTGTCTGTCCTCATCTGAAATATTCCATTCAGCCATGAGGAATTCTAACGCTATGTGTCCCGCGTCGGTTGTAGTTAATAACATTATTTACTCCTTTTTTGGAATTTCAGGATACAATCCCAGTTCCTTAGATAGCTCACGTGCAACATGGATAAGAAACTGAGCTCCATCTGGATTATTGTTGTGTGCAAATCCACTTGCAACTTGTAACATTGTCTGTATCAAACCAGCATCAAGCAATTCTGGCTTAGCTTCTAAAACTTCTGGTTCTTGACCATTGGGACAACGAAGTAGCTGGTCAATGAGGTTGAAATATAAGTCTTCTCTTTGTGCTGTCATAGTTGGTTCTATTGTTCAATACCTTGTTGCCAAAGTCTTTCTAACATTTCTACTTGTTGCTGAAAAACACCTGCGCGATAAACGAGATATCTGTCATAGAAAAAAACAAGTAGTCCAAGAATTATAGGAAATAATAAAAGGAACCATTGTAATATTTTGACAATTTTGTCTTGTGTTTTATGATTGAGAGATTGCTTGACAAAATTGGTGACAGAAAATTCTACATGAGAGCTATCTTGATAGGAATTTGTACCTTCTTGCAGAGCTAATCCAACTTTACTTGTACTATTCTGATTCACTTCACAGGTTGAATTCTTTGTTTGTGCTAGTAACTCCATATGGCGCTCCCAAACCATACTAAATACCACAATTTCTGGAGAAAGCACCACTAAAGTAACTGTACAAACTGTGAGTAGTTGAACAAGTTTCAATTTCATTCAGCTATCATGAGTAACTGTTAACTATTAACTATTTGGGAACTAAGCTGTCACCCTTGGGGTATCTCCTCCTCCAGACAGCACTTTGTAAGTGCTGCAAAGACTTGCACCAACCCATAGCGTTCTGAAAGAAAGACAAAGAACATGGCTGCCTCACTGTTTTTCTTGCGGATTGAATTTTGTAAGCGCAGCCGTGCCCTAGGCATGGGGCTTAGGGCATATTTTAAATTTTGAATTTTTAAGAAGCCCCCCCTCCTTCCTAGACTGGCGTCTAGAAGTTTGGGGGGTAGAGGGGAATCTCTGCGTAAATCCTATATGTTTTATATCAGTTGTCTTTGCTGAGGAGGGTTTATCAGTCGCAGATCAAGATTATTAAATTAATTATGATTGTACTCAAAGCCTGTCATTCTTATCTCATGAGTGTTACAAAAATTTTTTGGGGTAGAGGTGCTAGACTTTTCGTGTAGTGGTACTAGTATTTACGTTGAGGGGGGTCTGGCTGTTGTGTACTCAACATCAAACTTATATGGAGTTTGGTATTGACAAGTTTTATCTGCTATTTTATAGGAAATTAAGCTTGTACTCAAAAATGGTATGATTATATAAATATATAGTTGAGTTT
>NZ_QMEB01000246.1 GCF_012912135.1 Brasilonema bromeliae SPC951
GCGTATGGATTCCAAAACCTGGTAAGGACGAGAAAAGACCTCTGGGTATCCCGACAATGTATGACCGCGCTTTGCAAGCTCTCATAAAAATGGCACTTGAGCCAGAATGGGAAGCTAAATTTGAACCAAACTCATATGGGTTCAGACCAGGACGCTCATGTCATGATCCTATCGGAGCTATACATACAAGCATTAATCATAAACCAAAATTTGTGCTTGATGCCGACATATCAAAGTGCTTCGATAAAATCGACCACTCGGCGCTGCTGAAAAAATTAAATACATTCCCCACCATTCGCCGTCAAATACGTGCTTGGTTAAAAGTGGGAGTGATGGACAAAAAGCAGTTCCAAGAAACATCTGAGGGTACACCGCAGGGTGGCGTGATATCGCCGCTTTTAGCGAATATTGCCCTTCACGGGATGGAAGAACGGATTAAGTTATTTGCAGAAACATTACCTGGTAGTAAAAAGGGTAATCGCTCAAAACTATCATTAATCCGATACGCCGATGACGTGCGCCATTTAACCAGGTGCTAGACTCCTCTCACAGAGAGGAGAGGTTAGGAAAAGATGACCTCTGGGTCAACAACTTACCTAATGACGAAAGTCAGAGGGGACTGTAGCATGTTGATAAAGCAGAAGAAGTTAGAAGACGCTTATAATTTCGTTCTGCAAGACCCGCGTGATATGGTGAGAGCCGAATTGCTCAAACCTCAGTTTCCAGTGATGGAAGCGTACATCCCCCGATTACAGCGTCTCAAATGCGGGGTCACTGTGATAGGGTGGCTAAGTCGTCGTCACCCGAACTTTCCGCACAGTGAACGGTAAGGAACGACCTTACTTAAGGAAACGGACGAGGCACCTAAGTCGCGCTCGATACATCTAGCGCTTAGGGAAAGTGGGATTACCCGCCGTGCCGAGAGGCACAGGGTAACGGAGTCATCGTAGTACTCAGCGGACGGGAAAGCCGTCTACATGGGGAAGGATGACAGGTGTTATGAAACTCGACTTGTGAGGTACGCGAGATGCGAAATGCCGAAACTGTGTTGGGAATTATACATGAACGTGGTCAGCGGGGACTGCCACTGGAAGATGTTTATCGACAATTATTTAACCCCGATTTGTTCTTAAAAGCTTACGGTAAAATCTATCGTAATACTGGGGCAATGACACCAGGTGCAACAGGCGAAACCGTAGATGGGATGTCTAGAGCAAAAATTGATACTATTATTTCTGACTTACGTTATGAAAGGTATCAATGGATGCCTGCGCGTCGTGTTTACATTGAGAAGAAAAACTCTCTGAAAAAGCGCCCACTTGGCATTCCTCGTTGGTCAGATAAATTGTTGCAAGAAGTTATCCGCCTAATATTAGAGGCGTACTATGAGCCGCAGTTTAATCCAACCTCTCACGGCTTCCGTCCAGGACGCGGATGTCATACAGCCTTAAGCGAAATATACAGTAAGTGGGTAGGAACAAAATGGTTCGTGGAAGGTGACATTGCTCAATGCTTTGACTCACTCAACCATACAGTTCTCCTCACCATACTGAGAGAGAAAATCCACGACAACCGCTTTTTGAGGTTAATAGAAAACTTGCTGAAAGCTGGATATTTAGAAGAATGGCGGTATAATGCCACTCTAAGTGGAAGTCCACAAGGTGCGATACTAAGCCCGATTCTTGCGAATATCTACTTAGACAAGCTTGATAAATTTGTTGAAAATGAACTAATTCCAAAATATAACCGTGGTAAAGCACGCCAACCCAATCCGGAATGGCAACGACTACAAGGGCTGGCTCAACGTTTGAGAAAGAAGGGTCTATTTAGTGAGGCACATATTGCTCGCAAACTAATGCAGCAAGTACCATCTTTAGACCCACAAGACCCAAACTATCGCCGCCTACGTTACGTTAGATATGCCGATGATTGGCTAATTGGCTTTAGTGGTCCACGGCAAGAAGCTGAAGAGATTAAGCGCTTAATCGGCAATTTCTTGAGAGAAAATCTCAAACTCGAATTGTCCGAAACCAAGACGCTAATTTCCCACCCTCGAACTGAAGCTGCTCGTTTTCTTGGTTACGACATTGTAGTACTTAATAACAACCAAAAGCTTGATAGGCGCGGACACCGTAGCATTAACGGGCAAATTGGTTTAAAAGTACCACCTGATGTGGTCAAAAGCAAATGTGCCCGCTTCCTACTTCACGGTAAACCAATACACCGTGCAGAATTGATTCACGATTCCGTTTTTAGTATCGTGGCTCATTATCAGCAGGAATTTCAGGGAATCGTGGAATATTATCGATTGGCTTACAACTTACACCAACTAAATCGTTTGAAATGGGTAATGGAACGGTCATTAACTCAAACGCTCGCGCATAAACTGCGTACTAGCGTATCGACGATATACCGTCGCTATCAAACCACACTTCAAACTCGCAATGGCCCATATATTGGATTGCAAGTAACGGTTGAACGTGGAGAAGGACAAAAGCCATTAATAGCTAACTGGGGAGGAATCTCTCTGAAGCGAAATATGAAAGCAGTCTTAAATGATTCTCCTTTACAAACTGTAGGTCCAAGAACAGAACTCGAATGCCGACTCTTGGCTAATACCTGTGAACTTTGTGGTTCACAAGAAAATGTTCAGGTTCATCATGTTCGGGCACTTAAGGACTTACAAAAGGAAGGAAGAAATTCACCGCCCTATTGGGTTCAAATTATGGCAGCACGACAACGTAAAACCTTAATTGTGTGTCAACAATGTCATATGGATATCCATGCAGGACGCGCAACCCAAAGAACTAACACTGACATGTAAACACTGGAAAGCCGGGTACTCCGAAAGGCGTAAGCCCGGTTTGGGGAGGGGCGGACAGAAAAGTGCTTTTAGTAACTCGCTGGTCGCCTACTCTACTTCGTCATCTTACACGAAGACATAACTGTTGTCCAAAGATGTCAGATTATTATATCTGAGTGGTTAAAAGGCATGGGTTTGGAATTGAAGCCATCAAAAACACGCTTAACTCATACCTTAAATAAGTATGAGAGTGAAGAACCGGGATTTAACTTTCTTGGTTTCAACATTAGGCAGTTTAAAGTGGGTAAATATCACTCAAAACAAGGCTTCAAAACAATCATCACTCCAAGCAAAGAAAAGCAGAAGATACATTACGAACGAATAACTAGTATCATTTACGACCACGGTCAAGCGCCACAAGTAGCGTTAATAAGCCGACTCAACCCGGTAATCCGAGGATGGTCTAACTACTATTCGACAGTAATAAGTAAAGAGTCTTACTCTAAGCTAGAGCATCTCATGTATCTTAAGCTAAAAGCCTGGGCAGAATACCGTCACCCAAATAAATCAGGAGAATGGATAGCCAAGAAATATTGGCGAACCATTGGCGGTGATAACTGGGTATTCGCTACACCGAATAAAGGTAAAAATCCAATGCGTTTAATGAAACATACGGAAACGCCTATAATTCGGCACGTAAAAGTTAAAGGCGATGCCAGTCCATACGATGGCAACCTAGTTTATTGGAGTTCAAGAATGGGCACACATCCTGAAATGCCAAAAAGAGTGGCAACACTTCTAAAGCAACAAAAAGGAAAATGCGCCCACTGCGGATTGTATTTCCGTGAGGAAGATGTACTGGAAATTGACCACAAAATACCCCTAAAGAAAGGGGGAAAAGATGAACATAAAAATCTCCAGTTATTACATAGACACTACCACGATGTTAAGACAGCTAAGGATGACTTGGTTGGAGGTATGCACTTAGAAAAGCACCAAATTACTGAGGAGCCGGATGAAGCGAAAGTTTCACGTCCGGTTTTGAAGACGAGTCGCTCTGGTGACGGAGCGGCTTAGTTTAATAGTACCCTTGTGCACCCACGAATCAACAAACAAAGGCTGGCTCATTTTCTTTGTCCCAATGCGTCACCAATTACCCTATTTTTAGCTAAATGACGATTTTTCTTTTTCTCTTCATTGCTTAACTTACCATTTTTCGGCTTTTTGTAAGGAATTTGACTATTGAGATGAAGTTTTTTAATTAAGAGATAGCCTTTATCTACCAAGCATTGAATGTCTTTATTTAACGTTAATTTGCTGTTTTTAAACAATTTAAAATCATGGGTTTTACCCTTAGCGTGCGCTGTACAAATAATTTCACCAGTCTTCTGATTAACAACTACTTGAGACTTGAAAGTATGTCTTTTTTTCTTGCCACTGTAATATAGTTTTTGTTTTTTTTAGGACGTTCAATAGGGCTTTCTGTCACATCAATGACAACTACGTCTATATTGAAATCAGCCGAAAGTAATTGTTTTTTTCCTGGTAGGGTGAATATTCTAGACTGAATCAAAATATTTTCTACTTTCCGCTTAGGAGATCAAGCTGTAGATTCTGCTACTCCCCAAGATAGACCTATATGGAAATAGGTTCGATATTCTCTCCAGTACTTAATGGTCATTAATACTTGGTCTTCCAAACAAATTTTGCTTGGTCTTCCAGTTTTTTGTTTATTTTGGTTGTGGGTCTGCACTACTTCAACCATTTGTTCAAATGTCTCCGGTTTGACACCACAACACCGTTTAAACTCTGCTGTTGTTAGATGTTTAACTTGTTCGTATTTCATAAGGTTATCTTATGATATGAACCTAGCGTTAAGCGTAGCTCTGCCGTAGGCAATCGCCTTTTACCAGTCCCCATCTTACCCCGACTGGGACTTTTGCAAGAGGTCTATTCAATTCTTTGTTCATTAAGATAGTTCCTGAATGTCCTATTGGATCGGAATGGATAAATGCACAACAGCTTATTTCCAGTCACGATCATTATCTGTCCACTTAACTTGAATGCTGCTGATACGGAGGCAAGCGACTATTATGTTCCCGGACGAGAGCGAATATGATCGGGTATATGATGGCGATCGCCTAATATTTCTAACAAAGGACCATTAACGTCAAATTTAACCATACTTACCGACGCGACCAAAATATTCACCCGATAGCGATAGCGTCCCAAATCAATTCCCAGTAAACTGCAAAGCATAATCCGAATCGTAGCTTTATGGGATACTACTAAAACATTACCTTGGGGATGTTTTTCTTGAATTTCAGCAATTACAGGCATAGAACGGTTAGCAATATCTACCGCAGTTTCTCCACCTATTGGTGCATTCCAAGCCGGTTCTGTCAACCATTTTACATAGTTTTCTGCATAATTCTCTTGGACAAACGATTTACTCTTAGTTTCCCATTTGCCGTAACTACCTTCTCTAAGTCCGTCACGCAACTGCATATTCATACCGATAGCATCACAGAATGGCTTAGCAGTTGCAATTGTGCGCTTCATCGGGCTAACATAAACCGCTTCCCACTTCAATTTTTGATAAACATCGGCAAAACTCTCTGCCATCTGCATCCCTTCAGAGGTCAACTCCGCATCAGTTTCACCGCAGAAATTACCACTTTGACTAAAAGTAGTTTCTCCATGTCGCAGTAAATATAAATTGAGTGTCATAGCTTGTATCGCGATTGGGATAAAGGAGTTTGCGCAAAAATAAAATACCATCAATCTCGCAATCAAGTATGTGACACCAGGACAAAGTAATCAACCAAAAAAGTCAATCAATCACAAACTTTTGCGATCGCGTAAGCGCAAAGCGCAGGCTCCGCCAACGCGTAGCGTGTCCGTTCGGCCTCAAGCCGTGCCCGTTAGGCGCAGCCGTGGCGGAACGCCATAGGGCTCAGGACTCAGCGGGCGCTCTGCGCCATCGCCCTGAGTGAGTCTCCCGTATGGGCGATCGCCGCAACTTTGCCAAATTCAGCTTATATGCCAACCGCCGCAAGTGAGTACGAAGAATTTAATACCAAAAAGTTATTGTAATGCCCAAAGAGCGATTGCCTACGGCAGAGCTACGCTTAACGCCTCAGCAAACCCCGCAAATGAACTATAATCCTGGGCAACTATTGAGACATTTAAGCCTAACTTCTTTGCATTTGCTGCGGTATAGGGTCCAAAGCAGGCGATCGCACAACGTTCGTAATCACTTTTTGAATCAACCATTTGCAAAAAACCTGCGACTTCCGCAGTACTACTAAAGGCAATGACATCTATTTTCCCTTGCCGAATCAGATTTAACTCAACCTCATAAATATCTTTTTCTAAACTCCGCGTCCTATAAGTTGGTACACGGGTAACTTTCATGCCTAATTTTTCTAACCCTGCAACAAAGTTTGGAATCACATCGGGTTCCGGAACGCCTACAACTTCTGGAACTGGGACAAGTATATTTTTCTGAGCAATATCCGGAATTTTAGCCAATTCAGCAATAACTCCTGCTGGGCTGGGTTCTTTCGGTACTAAATCGACTTTGACTCCTAGATCTGCTAATCTCTCTGCATCTAATCCTATTGCACAAAAACATAGATTTGTCAAGACAAGGGGGTTTATCTCCAAATCCTCTAGACGTTGGAAAAATGCATCGATACCATTTCTACTGGTGAAAGCAATCCAATCAAATGCATTGATATGTTGCAGTGCAGCGTCTAACTCAGTAAAGTTTTCTAGTGGACAAGTTTCGATGGTTGGCATCAAAAACGGCATACCTCCTTGGTTAATGAGTTGTTGAGATAACCTGGCGGCATAATTACGAGGTGCGGTAACGATAATCCGCTTACCATGTAAGGGCAGTTGTATAGATGTAAGCAGTTTGATAGACCTCCTTTCATCCCACCACTAACCCATAGGGGTATAGTGGGGGAGTCGAATTTTGTTAAACTTCTGGGCAGCGCGTTAGCCGAGAGTACGGCATCATACCTCTTATGTTTTAACTTCTACTTCGGGCTAACTTTATCAATCGTCTTGATTTTACCGTCGTCCCCAACTGTCCAGACATCGTAGATACCGATAACATCGCCGTTTTGGTCAACATCCACGTTACCACTGGCTCCCTGGTAGTTGATTTTTTTACCTTCTTTCAATAACTTCAGTCCCTCGCATACATCAGTCACTTCTACCCCAGGACCGTTGGAAACTTCGCGGATTTTCTTAGCTATGGCATCACCTGTATTCTCCTTAGCAGCTTGTGCTGCTAGCGCTAGCAAGGCGGCGGCGTCCCAGCCTTGAGGAGCAAATTCACCTGGTGCAGATCCTCCTCTTTTAGATTGCCAGAGTTTGGTAAGAGCTTCTAAGGCTTTGCCGTTAGAACCTGGTACCGTACCAATCACTCCAGATACGATATATTTACCATCACTGGTTTTACCGACTTGTCCAGGAAACTCATTTGACTTCATTCCATCTGTCAGCATCACCTGCACTCCCTGCAGCAAACCTTGCTGGTACGCTGCTTTTAGTAGCAAACTACCTGTCTCTACGTAAAAAACGCCAAGGACTGCATCAGGCTTGCCAGCAAAAGCAGCAGATGCTTCAGTATCAAAGGTGGTTGCTTTGGGATCGTAGCGGACAGGGTTATTTTTATTAACAATAGTTCCCCCCGATTTTTCAAAAGCTTGCACAAATGCTTTTTCAAAGCCGACGCCATAGTCGTTATTTATGACGACGGTAGAAACTTTTTTATAACCTCTTTTATTAGCAAGTGCGGCTATGGCTGGTCCCTGGTAGCTATCAGGTGGAACAGTACGTGCCCAAAATCCTTGAAATTTACCTTGTTTTGCCTGTTCAGTAAATACGGGGCTGGTACTACCAGGAGAAATCAGCATGACTTTATTTTGAGCTGCAATTGAGACAGCAGCAGTAGAAACGCTGCTGGCAAAGGAACCAACGACACCCGCAACCCTATCTACAGTTGCCAGTTTGGTCATACCAGCAGCACCAGCTTTAGGATCAGTTTGGTCATCAACAGCAACAAGAGTCACAGGTTCACCGTTCACCCCACCGCAAGCGTTGACAGTTTCCACAAGTAAGGGGATTGAGGGTATGATTTGCTGTCCAATAGAAGCCAAGTCACCAGTGGCTGGTAGCAGGGAACCAATTTTCAATCCTTTACCACTAGTAGTAGTTGTTGTTGTTGTTGAACCTCCTCCTGGGCTGGCACTTGTGCCATTACCAGTTGGGCTATTAGGGGGGGTAGTATCACAAGCAGCTGCTAGGAAACCAACTGCCAGGGTAGTCAAAGCCAAAGCAAAGGCAGCATTCATTTTTTGCATATATTATTTAGTTTCACTCCTCATTTATTCAGGAGCCTAAAAGTATGATTCAATTTTGACGATGAATTAAATTCTTTAGTTGCTCCAGATGATAAATAATAACATCCCCTTTAGAGGATGTCTGAGAAGTCAAAAATGTCAAGTCCAACGTAGCGACGTTGAGGGCTTTACGCTTACGCCTAATTACTTACAATAAAAACACCTCACCCCCATCACCTCGCGGAAATCGCGGAGAGGGAATGAGGGTGAGGTTCTTCGTTTTTTATAAACCTATCTTACTTTTCCGTTACACAATACCTATTCACAACTATAGCGGTTTTCAGTTGGATGCAGTACGATAACCACAATGTTTAAACCAACCAAGAATGTCACTTAAATTGATAGTTTCTAAAGCATCTGTAATCGCTTTATCTAAATCAGGATAAGTTCTTGTTTCTTGTGAACGTAAAAAATCTTTAACTTTTGACCAAAAATTCTCGATGGGCGAGAAGTCTGGGGAATATGGTGATAAATAAATTAAATGAGCACCAACAGATTCAATCGCTTCTCTAATTCCTGACACCTTATGAGAGCTAAAACAACCACTACACACGCCCCTTCCCATAAATTCGGGACTAAAACTTGATGAATATAAATAGAAAATGCATTTTTATCATTTCCACCCTTAAAACTCATCGCCCCAACAATCCCACGTAAAGCGTTAAGCGAAGCTCTACCGAAGGTAATCGGTAAGGATTCAGGTGACGGGGGTATTGACAAAGGGGACGCTTGAGGGAGAGTATCGCAATCATGAACCAAAACCTGCCTCAAAAAAAACTAGACCGGGAAAGTCTGTACCAACTGTCCAAAGAACAGCTGGCAGATATCATCATTGAGCAGGCGATCGCCATCCAACAGTTACAGGCGACGATAAAGGAACTCAAACAAGAGATACAACAACTTCGTGTCAGTCGAGACCTGGATAGTAAAACTTCATCAAAACCACCATCTGGGGACCTCCTGAAAAAGCCAGAAAAGCAAAACTCAGAAACTGAGCCACACTCTGCAACTCAAAAAAGAAAACCAGGAGGACAGCCAGGACACATTGGAAAGACCCGCAAGGGATTTGATCGTGTAGACCGTGATCAAGTTCTCCGTCCACAAATATGTCTTGCTTGTGGTAACACAGAATTTGCAACCGAACCAGTCAAAGTCGAAACGCAACAAGTAGCTCAGTTGGTAGAACGTCCGATTGAAATAGTGGAGTACCACCGCCACAGTTGTCAGTGGAGCGCATTGTGGAGCTATACAGAACGCTAATTGGTCGCCACAAATAATTCCACGGCAAGACTTGGGAGTGAGGCTGCAAGCATTCTTAGGATGGATGGGCAATTATGGACATCTGCCATATGAAAAACAATCAAGTTTTGTTATGGGAACTGGGAGAAATCGACATTGGAGTTGGGAGTTTGGTAACCACCAATGAGCGAGTAGAACAAGCAATCAAACCAAGTATCTTGGAATTGAGTAGCTGGGTACAACAAGAGCAACCAAACATTCATGTGGATGAAACCCCCTGGTCAGTTAAAGGGTTAAAAAAAGAAGTCAGAAGTCAGAATTCAGAATTCAGAATTAATCGGATGGGGA
>NZ_QMEB01000247.1:0-1275 GCF_012912135.1 Brasilonema bromeliae SPC951
AACGAACGACGAGCTTGTGCTCCATCGCCAGGTCGAGCACGTCGCCTTCGACGCTGATGCCGTTGGTGTGCATCATATCAAATTCGGCGACGCGGAAGGGAGGGGCGACCTTGTTCTTGACGACCTTGGCCCGCACCCGCTGGCCGACGACTTCTTCGCCGTCCTTGAGCTGCGAGATGCGGCGGACGTCGATGCGGCACGAGCTGTAGAACTTCAGCGCGCGGCCGCCGGGCGTCGTTTCGGGGCTGCCGAACATCACGCCGATCTTCTCGCGGATCTGGTTGATGAAGATCACCACCGTCTTGCACTTCGCGATCGCGCCCGTGAGCTTCCGCATCGCCTGGCTCATCAGCCGGGCCTGCAGGCCGACGTGCGAATCGCCGATGTCGCCGTCGAGCTCCTTCTGCGGCACGAGGGCGGCCACCGAGTCGACCACGATCACGTCGACCGCGTTGCTGCGGACGAGCATCTCGGTGATCTGGATGCCTTCTTCGCCCGAGGTCGGCTGGCTGACGAGCAGCGTGTCGAGCTCGACGCCCAGCTTCTTGGCCCAGCTCGGGTCGAGGGCGTGCTCGGCGTCCACGAAGGCCGCGATGCCGCCGGCCTTCTGGGCGCTGGCGATCACGTGCAGGGCGAGGGTCGTCTTGCCGCTCGATTCGGGGCCGAAGATCTCGATGATGCGGCCCTTGGGGATGCCCTGACCGCCGAGCGCGATGTCGAGCGAGAGGCTGCCGGTCGGAACGCCCTCGATCTTCGGGGCCTCGCCCGAGCCGAGCGCCATGATCGACCCCGCGCCGAAGGCCTTTTCGATCTGCGCGAGGGTGTTCTTGAGATTCGGGTCGCGTTCCAGAGCCGCGGCGAGCGCGCCGCCCGATTCCTTCGCGACGGCCTTCGATTTCTTCGCCATGCGTGCCTCGGTTGCCGTAGCCATCCAACGTCCTTTCGACCCGCAAGAACTGGTTGTAACGAATCTCTGAGCGGTCGCCAGTGACGCTCGCGAGGGTCGTGCTCCTCGGGAGCGTGACGGGCGTTCCGATGTCCGTGCGTATACTATACATCGGTTCAAAAACGCCCGTCAATCGAAACCGTCGAAAACTTTTCCACCGGCCGCGACTGGCGTACTGAGAGTTTCGGACGCCCCCGTGACACCTTCGGACCGGGGCGCGAAGTTTTCGCCGCGAGGCGCGCGAACGACGCGGTTCGCGCCCGATTTCGGGTCGCGACGGCCCCCGCGCGAGAGACGCGGCGGGAGCGGAAAACGCCCGCGGCTACGAC
>NZ_QMEB01000247.1:1285-9775 GCF_012912135.1 Brasilonema bromeliae SPC951
GCTACGACTGCAAGCCGTCCGCCAGGAGCCGCTGCAACGCGGCCGGTTCCACGGGCTTCACTTCGTGGGCGTCGAAGCCGGCTTCCTTGGTACGCCGACGGTCGCTCTCCTGGCCCCAGCCGGTGAGCGCGACGAGCACGACGTCCTTGAGCGACGGGTGCGAGCGGAACCGCCGGGCCAGCTCGTAACCGTCCATCACCGGCATCCCGACGTCGAGGAACGCCAGCTCGGGCGGGTCGGCCGCGGCCATTTCCAGCGCCGTCGGCCCGTCGTGCGCCACCCTCGCGTCGTGACCGCCCAGCCGCAGCAGCACCGCCAGGCTCTCGGCCGCGTCGACGTTGTCGTCGACGACCAGGAGCCGCCGCGGCTTGGCCGCTTCGATCGCGGGGGCCGCGGCGCTGGCGGGCGTCGGCTCCGGGGCGTCCGCGACCGGCAGGTGGATGGTGAACTCGCTGCCGCGGCCGAGCCCTTCGCTCCGGGCCTCGACGCGGCCTCCGTGCATCTCGACGAGGCTGCGGACGAGCGTCAGCCCGATGCCCATGCCGCCGTGCGAGCGACTGGGCCGGCGGTCGCCCTGCACGAACATGTCCCAAATCTTCGAGAGCATCTCGGGCGCGATGCCGATGCCCCGGTCGCGGACGCGGATCACGGCGCGGTCGCCCACGCGCTCGCCCGAGAGCTCGATCTTGCCGCCGGGGTCGCTGTAGCGGGCCGCGTTGTTGAGCAGGTTGCCGACGACCTGCACGAGCCGCACCAGATCGCCGTGCAGCGGCACCGGCTCGGCCGGCGGCGAGACGACGAGCGTGTGGCCGCCCGCGTCGACGCCCGGCCGGGCGATCTCGACGGCGCGCTCGATCACCGCGACCAGGTCGATCCGCTCGCGGCGGAGCTCGATCTTGTTCCGCATGATGCGCGAGACGTCGAGCAGGTCGTCGACCAGCCGCACGAGGTGCTGGACCTGCCGCTCCATCATCTCGACGACCATGTCGACCGCGTTGGGATCGCGGCCGGCCATCTTCAGGATTTCGAGGCCGTTCCGCACCGGCGCGAGCGGGTTGCGCAGCTCGTGCGCCAGGAGGCTGAGGAAGTCTTCCTTGCGGCGGTCGGCCTCGCGCACCTCGTGATAGAGCCGCGAGTTTTCGATGGCGACCGCCGCGCGATGGGCGAGGTCTTCGGCCAGCGCCAGGTCGCGCGGCTCGAATCTCCGCCCCGACTCGGCCGAGATGAAGGTGATCACCCCGAGCACGCGACCGCGGGCCTCGAGCGGCACGGCCATGTACGACCGCAGCCCGAGATCGATCAGGATCTGCGCGAACTCGGAGTCCTTCACCGAGCCGAGGATCATCTCGTCGGTGATCTCGGGCGTGATCTCCGACTCGCCCGTGCGGATGATCCGCCAGACGCCGGTCGGCGCTTTCGGGTCCGGCGGCCATTTGCGGTGGGCCACGTGGGCGAGCTCGACCTTGGACGGGTCGATGTGCACCACGGCCACGCGTTTGAGCGCGCCGGTCTCGTCGAGCATGTCGATCGCGCACCAGTCGGCGAACGCGGGAACGGCCAGCGTCGCGACCTTCTGCAGCGTGGCCTCCATGTCCACGAGCCCCGCGAGCGTCGCGCTCGCGTCGGCCAGGAATTTCGCGTCGTGCTCGGCCCGCTTGCGCTCGGTGATCTCGACGCAGACGCCGGTCATCCGCTCCGGGCGGCCCCGCTCGTCCTTGAGGAGCTGGCCGCGGGCTTCCACCCAGTGCTGCGAGCCGTTCGGCCACACGACGCGGTATTCGAGGTGATAGTCGAGATCCTCTTCGAGCGTCCGGCGGACCGCGCCGAGGACGCGCTCGCGGTCGTCGGGATGGACGTCCGCGACCGAGGCCTCGAACGTTCCCGCGAACGTCCCCGCGGGCAGGCCGTGGATCGCTTCGAGGCTGGGCGACCAGGTCACCGCGTTGGTGCGGACGTTCCAGTCCCACGTCCCCATCCGCCCCGCGTCGAGCGCCAGCCGCAACCGCTCTTCGCTCGCCCGCAGACTCTCCGCGGCGGCGCGGCGCTCGGTGACGTCTTCCTGCACGCAGACGAAGTAGCGCATGCCGGCCGCTTCGAGCGCGGTGATGCGGGCCTGCGTGACGAAGCTCGTCCCGTCCTTGCGACGATTGGCCCACTCGCCCGTCCAGACGCCGCCGCGATTCAGCTCGTCGATCACGGCCGCGACGCGGCGTTCGTTTTCTTCGGGAGGGTAGTCGTTCTGCACCCGGACGTGCTGGCCGAGCAGCTCGCCCGGCTCGTAGCCGAACATCCGGTCTTCGGCCGGATTGGTGTAAACGATGATCCCGTTCTCGTCCGTCAGGCTGACTCCCTCGGCCATGCTTTCGAGCACGCGGGCCTTGGTCTGCAGGCGGCGCTCGACCACGATCCGCTCGTGGATGTCGGTGCTCGTGCCGAACCAGCGGACGATCTTCCCCGCGTCGTCGCGGACCGGCACGCTGCGGACGAGGTGCCAGCGGTCTTCCCCGTGCTTGTCGCGGAGCCGCATTTCCGCTTCCCACGGCTCGCCCGCGGCGAGGCAGCGAGTCCATTCCGCGGTGACTCGCGGCAGGTCGTCGGGATGGATGAACGGGGCCCAGCTCTCGCGGCCGAAGTCGCCCGACGCGACGCCCGTGTATTCGTACCAGCGCCGGTTGTAATACTCGGGCTGCCCCGCGGCGCTCGACGCGAAGACGATCTGCGGCATCGAGTCGGCGAGCTGCTCGAGCCCGCGTTTCGATTCGCGGAGGGCCGTCTCGACGCCGCGTCGCTCGGCGACGTCGCGAAAGACGAGCACGACCCCGACGAGCCGCTGCTGCGCGTTGAAGATCGGCGCGGCGCTGTCGTCGATCGGGGTCTCTTTGCCGCCGCGGGCGACAAGCACGGTGTGGTTGGCGAGGCCGACGATGACGCCTTCGCGGATCACGCGATCGACCGGGCTCTCGACCGGTTCGCGCGTCTCCTCGTTGACGATCACGAACACCTCGCCGAGCGGCCGACCGACGGCCTCGGCGCTCGTCCAGCCGGTGAGCAACTCGGCGACGGGGTTGAGCGAGACGATCTTCGCGTCCGCGTCGGTGACGACGACCGCGTCGCCGATGCTGGCGAGCGTGATCCGCAGCTCTTCGCGTTGCAGGATCGCCTCGGCGGCGAGTCGGTCGGCGCGGTCCTGCGCCACGCGCATCAGCCCGCCGAGTCCGGCCATGCCGAAGCCGACGACGATGTACACCACGAACGCGACCTGGTGTCCCGGATCGCGGATGATCAGCGAACCGACCGGATCGACGATGAAGAAAGCGGTCGTCGCGGCCCCCACGAGCGTCGCGAACGCGGCCGGGCCGAAGCCCACGAAGCGGGCCACCAGCAGCACGGCCACGAACAAAAACGCGAACGGCGCGCGATCCGCCATGAACGGGCTGAGCGACATTCGCAGCACCGTCGCGATCGCCACCGCGAACGCGGCGACGCCGTAGTCGCGCAGGCGTTGGACGATGGGCGCACCGGGGGCGGTCGTCATCGAGAGAAGCAATCCCTTCTGGCCGGTCCAAACCGGGTCGCGCGGAGTTGGATCGTCGGGCGACCGGCACTGACCCCGGTTCGCGCCGATGCATCCTAGCTTAACTCCCGCCAACGGGCAGTGCGACCTCCCCACGACCGGGTTTCGTCCCCCGCGCGGGGCGTCGAACCGCCCCGCACGAGGAGCGACGCGACCGTCGCGTCGAGCGTCAGCGCGTCGGGGCGGGGAACCGCACCACGAACCGCGCGCCGTCCCCCCGCGGCGAGTCGATCTCGGCCCCGAGCTGCTCCGCCAGCGTGTTCACCAGTTGCAGCCCGAACGACGTCGCGGCGCGGAAGTCGAAGTCGGGCGGGAGCCCCACGCCGTCGTCGGCGACGACCAGCACGATCGCGTCGGGGCCGTCGGGCCGCAACGACACCCGCACGCGGCCCTCCATCGAGTCGGGGAACGCGTGTTTGAAGCAGTTCGACATCAGCTCGTTCAGCAACAGCCCGCACGGGATCGCCACGTCGATCGGCAACGGCGGCACCTCCACGTCGAGCTCCAGTCGCACCTCGTCGTCGGAGAGCTTGTACGCGTGGTACAGGTCGTCCGCGAGCCGCCGCACGTACTCGGCGAAATCGACCCGCGCCAGGTCGTGCGAGCGGTAGAGCCGTTCGTGGATCAGCGCCATCGACCGCACGCGGCCGCGGCATTCCTGGAACATCGCCAGGGCCCGCGGGTCGTCGATGTATTCCGACTGCAGGTCGAGGAGCGTCGAGACGATCTGGAGGTTGTTCTTGACCCGGTGGTGGATCTCCTTGAGGAGCAGCTCTTTTTCTTTGAGCGACGCCCGCGTCTGGCGCTCGGCCCGCTTCTGCTCGGTGACGTCCTTGATCTGCGAGATGAAGTGCACCGGCGCGCCGTTGTCGTCGCGGACCAAGCCGACGGAGAGCAACACGTCGACGATCCGGCCGTCCTTGCGGAAGTACCGCTTCTCGAGCTGATACGTCCGGCGTCGGCCGGCGATCACGTCGCGCACGAGGCTCAGGTCGGTCTCGAGGTCGTCGGGATGCGTGAGGGTCTGGAAGGTCGTCCGCAGCAGCTCCTCCTCGGAGTAACCGACCAGCTCGCGGAGCGCCTCGTTGACGCGCAGCCAGCGACCGTCGGGCGCGACGATCGCCATGCCGATCGGCGCGGCGTCGAACGCGGTGCGGAACTGCTCCTCGCTCTCGCGGAGCGCCGCCTCGGCCCGCTTGCGGTCGGTGACGTCGCGTCCCTCGGGGATCAGCAGCACCACGCGTCCCGCGTCGTCGAACACCGGCTTGATCGAGAAGTCGATCGTGATCACGCGGTCGCCCGCCCCGCGGACGTCGGCCTCGTAACGCACCAGCTCCCCCTGGGCGGCGCGGGCGATCGCTTCGCGGAGCCGCGACTGCGTCTCGGGCGAGACGGTCCACCACCGCGTCTCCCAAAACGGCCGGCCGACCGCCTCGTCGCGCGTGATGCCGCCGGCGACCAGCGCCGTCTCGTTGGCCTCGAGCAGCGTCCCGTCGGGCTCCATCAACCCGATGAACTGGAACATCGAGTTGAAGATCGCGCGGAAGCGGTTCTCGCTGGCCGCGAGGGCGGTGGTCCGTTCGGCGACGCGTCCCTCGAGCGTGCGTGTCAGGTCGCGGAGCGACGCGACGGTCCGTTCCAGCTCGGCCGTCCGTTCGCGGACGCGGGCCTCGAGGTGCTGGTTGTTCCGCTGCAGCGTCTCCTCCGCGGCGAGCCGCGCCGCGATTTCGCGTTCGAGCTCGGCCGGGGCGCGGGTCGTCAACACGATCGGAGCGGCGCGGACGAGCGCGACGACGGTCGCCCACGAGACGACCGCGGTGGCCAGCTTGAACAGCGCCGCGAGTCGGTAGGCGGGCCACCAGAAGACGGCCGCGTCGAGCAGGTGCGTCGTTCCGCAAAGCAGCAGGAACGCGCCGAAGAGCGCGAGCAGACCGCGGAGCGGCAAGTCGCGACGCCGCACGACGAAGTAACCCAGCGCCAGCGCGATCGCGAAGTACGCCGACCAGACGCCCAGGTCGGACGCGACGTGCAGCCAGCCGTGAGCGGCCGACCAGTTCCCGCAGTACCAACGCGCCGGAAAATCGGACGTGTCGAACAGGTGGACGAAGAAGTCCACGGCCTCTCCCTCGCGACGAGATCGCGCGCTCGTCCCCCGCGCGACGACGGACTCGACGGACCGGCCCGGACGACGCGAGCGCTTCAAGGGTGAATATAGAACGCGGACGGTCGGGCTGACGAGCCGCCGCTGATCGACGGAGGGAGGACCGCGGAGTGCTTCCCTCTACGTCCTTTGGCCCGCGGCGAGCGCCCCCGCGCGGCCGCGGGACCCCCGCTCGCGCGGCCCGGGCGGCCGATGAACTTTCACGCGACGCGTCGTAAGATGCGGCCACCGCGACGACGCGTCGTCCGTCGCCCCCGCGACGCGCGCGACGACCGGCGGATCGAGCCCCCGCGAATCGACGACAGGCGAAAGGCCCTCAGCACATGCTCCGCATCGGCGTGGTCGGGATCGGCTTCATGGGCATGATCCATTACCTGGCCTGGCGACGCGTCTCGCGCGCCCGGGTGACCGCGATCAGCACCCGCAACGCCCAGCGGCTCGCCGGCGACTGGCGCGACGTGAAGGGGAACTTCGGCCCGCCCGGGGAAGTCATGGACCTCTCCGGCGTGCAAAAATACGCGCGCTACGAAGACCTGCTGGCCGATCCCGAGGTCGACGTGGTCGATCTGTGCTCGCCCCCCGACAAGCATTGCGAGATGACGCTCGCCGCGTTCGCGGCCGGCAAGCACGTCCTCGTCGAGAAGCCGATCGCGCTGCACCCGCACGAGGCCGAGCGGATGACGGCCGCCGCGAAGGAGTCGGGCAAGCGGCTGTTGGTCGCGCACGTGCTGCCGTTCCTGCCGGAGTTCGCGTACGCGGTCGACGCGATCCGCGGGGCCGCGTTCGGCAAGTTCCTCGGCGGCTTCTTCCGCCGGATCGTCTCCGAGCCGACCTGGATCCCCGACTTCTTCAATCCGAACACCGTCGGCGGGCCGATCGTCGATCTGCACATCCACGACGCGCACCTGATCCGCGTGCTGGCCGGGATGCCCGCGAGCGTCGTCAGCTCCGGACGCACCCGCGGCGACGTCGTCGAGTTCTTCACCACGCAGTTCCGCTTCGCCGACCCGAAGCTCCACGTCGTCGCTCAGAGCGGCGTGATCGCCCAGCAAGGCCGCCCGTTCACCCACGGCTTCGAGATCCATCTGGAAGGCGCGACGCTCGTCTTCGATTCGCAGGCGCTCGTCGGGCAAACCGAAGGAACGGGCGTGCCGCTCACCGTGCTCGACAAGTCGGGCGGCTCGTTCCGCCCGCCGCTCGGCTCGAGCGATCCGGTCGACGGGTTCGTGGCCGAACTGACCGAAGCGGCCGACGCGATCGAGACCGGACGACCGTCGCCGCTCCTGGCCGGAGAGCTCGCCCGCGACGCGCTCGTCCTCTGCCATCGCCAGACGGAAGCGGTCCGCTCCGGCGAGATCGTCGCGGTCGCCGCGGTTCGTTGAACGAGGACGTCGAGGAGACCGTGCGATGAATGCAGCGACTCGCGTGATCGTCGTCGCCCTCGCGGCCGCGATCGGAATGGCCTCGCTCGGCGACGCTTCCCGCGCCGCGCAAGACTCGGCCGAGACGCGGCGGGCGAAAGCCGCTTACGACCGGGCGATCGGCTATTACCAGCAGCGGCAGTACGTGCTGGCCCGCGCGAAGTTCGACGAGGCGCTCGCGGCCGACGCGAAGTTCGCCGACGCGCTCGTCGGCCGCGGGCTCACCTCGATCGCCGAGGGGAAGATGCTCGACGCGCTGCACGACCTCGACGCGGCCGTCGCGATCAACCCGAAATACACCGCGGCCTGGTTCTACCGCGGCGGCGTGCTGGGCGGGCTGAATCGGAACGACGAAGCGGTCGCGTCGTTCGACAAGGTCGTCGCGCTCGATCCGAAAATGGCCGCCGCGCATCACGACCGCGGCCTGGCCCTCGACAAGCTCGGCAAGTACGCGGAGGCCGACGCCGCTTACGCCCAGGCGCTCTCGATCCGCGAGGACGCCCAGACGTACGTCGACCGCGCGCACGCCCGCACGCGATTGGGCAAGCTCTCCGAAGCGCTGGCCGACCTCGATCGGGCGATCGCGCTCGCGCCGAAGCACGCCCAGGCCTATTTCAATCGCGGGCGGTTGCGCGAGAAGCTCGGCCGACGCGACGAGGCCGCGGCCGACCGCAAGGCGGCGCTCGAGCACGATCCCGATTTCGCCGCGTATTGCGTGCAACAAGCGGTGCGCTCGCTCAATCAGGGCCGCCCGCTCGACGCCCGCGAGATGTGCGACGCGGCGATCGATCTTTCGCCGAAGCTCGGCCCGGCGTACGTGGCGCGCGGGATGTCGTTCGTGGCGACGTCCGACTGGAAGCGGGCCGAGGACGACTTCCAGACCGCGCTCGGCCTCGACCCGAAAAGCGCCGACGCCCACTGCGGGCTGGGCGTGGTGCAGGAAGCCCGCAAAGAGCTCCCGGCGGCCGACGCGGCGTTCAGCCGGGCGATCGAGCTCGCGCCGCAGAACCCGCAGTTCTGGCGTCGCCGCGGGGCGGTCCGTTCGGCCCTCGGCCAGGCCCGCACGGCCGAATCCGACTTCGCGCAGGCCGCCGCTCTGGAGGAAGCGCACCGCCGGAAAGAGTGAGCGACGCGCGCGGGTCGTCGGTCGCCGACGCGCGCGGCATCGCGACGCGCGATCCGCGGAAAACGAAACCGCCCGGCGAACGGCGGTGAAGCCGGCTCGTCGGGCGGATCGAGGTCGCGAGGTTGAACGCGGGGCGATTACGGATTCGCCGGGGCGGCCGGAGCCGGAGTCTCGCTCGCAGCGGCCGGCGGGGTCGCCGGGGCTTCAG
>NZ_QMEB01000248.1 GCF_012912135.1 Brasilonema bromeliae SPC951
CCCACTCGCTGTCTGCCGTGCATGGTTTCCCGACTTGAGGAGCCACTGCGGTGCGGTGAATCCAGCGCGAATGACGGCTTTCCCGACAGAGGCGACTGGTGTTAGCGCAGCGTGACCGGAGGTCATACCCGAAGGGAGGTTCCCTCCGTTGAAGCATGTGGCGTGCACCTGTCCGTTGAGGCAGTGCGCCCTTGGGTAGCACTAGGCGTGGTTTCCCCAAGGAAGAACTGCCGTTCAAGCAGTCTTGCGGTCAACACTCAAGAATTAAAAAAACTTTGGACTCTTGAGTGTTGACTTTTGACTTTGGGTCGCGGTTAACTGGCGATCGCTTCTTGAATTGCCTTATTGTAAATAACGCGACCTGCTGTTGTACGTAAATACTGGTAAATCATGTTTCCGTGAGCATCTTCTTTGACTCGACGGAACTTAAACAGCAAAGTCCGGCTACCATCTTCATTGGGTATCACTTCAACCGGTTCTACATCTGGCTCACTTGTCTCTACTTCGCCGTCATAGCGTACGTAAATATAGGAATGCAGGTCAACTTGCTGCTGCTCGTAAGCCATGATGACATCATCAAGAGAAGTAAAAAATCGTCCTGCGCCTTTTGTCGCATCAGGATTTTCTGCGGTTAAGTAATACGCCCCTAACACCATGTCTTGGCTAGGTGTAATGATTGGTCTGCCAGTAGCTGGTGACAAAATGTTGTTAGACGCCAACATCAGTAAGCGTGCTTCCGCTTGAGATTCCAAAGATAACGGTACGTGTACCGCCATTTGGTCACCATCAAAGTCAGCGTTAAATGCTGGACAAACGAGTGGGTGCAGTTGAATTGCTCGACCTTCGACTAAGATTGGCTCGAAAGCTTGAATTCCCAAACGGTGTAGTGTCGGCGCACGGTTAAGCAGAACAGGGTGTCCTTCAATCACTTCTTCTAGAACATCCCAAACACTTGGATCAGAACGAGATATCAACTTTTTGGCTGCTTTGATGTTGTTCACCATTCCGCTACGAATCAGCCGATTGATGACAAATGGTTGAAATAGCTCAATGGCCATTTCTCGTGGTAAACCGCACTGGTGAATGTTAAGCTTTGGTCCGACGACGATCACAGAACGTCCGGAGTAGTCAACCCGTTTACCGAGTAAGTTTTGCCGGAAACGTCCTTGTTTCCCTTCGATGATGTCGGACAAAGACTTCAGTGGTCGATTATTTGCACCTACAACCGTACGTCCCCGACGACCATTGTCAATCAAAGCGTCCACTGCTTCTTGCAGCATCCGCTTTTCGTTGCGAACAATAATCTCAGGAGCCAAAATTTCTTGCAGGCGTGCCAAACGGTTGTTACGGTTAATGACTCGGCGATATAAATCATTCAAATCGCTGGTTGCAAATCGTCCACCGTCCAACTGCACCATTGGGCGTAAGTCTGGGGGAATGACAGGAATGACAGCCATAACCATCCACTCAGGCTTAGATCCGGTAGCGATGAAGTTGTCAATCACCCGTAGCCGCTTAATCAGCTTTGCCCGCTTTTGACCTTTGGCCGTTGTAATTTCTTCCCGCAAGGATTCAGCTTCTTGCTCTAAGGTAATATCAGCGAGTAACCGCAACAAAGCTTCTGCACCAATACCGACCTCTACCCCTTGCAGGATGGAATCTTCGCTGTAAATTTGGTCTTCAATTTCCAACCACTGGTCTTCACTCAGTAACTGTTTGTAGGTTAAGGTTTCAGCATTGCCAGGACTAAGAACAACATAGGAATTGAAATAAACAATTTGCTCAACATCCCGCAAAGGCATATCTAGGAGGATGGAGATATAGCTGGGAATGCCTTTGAGATACCAGACGTGAGCGACAGGTGCTGCGAGTTTTATGAAACCCATGCGGTGGCGGCGCACTCGCGATTCAGTCACTTCTACGCCACAGCGTTCACACACAATTCCTCTGTGACGCACTCTCTTATACTTGCCACAATGGCATTCCCAATCTTTAGCTGGACCAAAGATGCGCTCACAGAACAAGCCGTCCATCTCCGGTTTCAAAGTACGGTAATTGATCGTTTCTGGCTTTGTGACTTCACCAACTACCTGACCGTTAGGTAAAGTTCTCTCACCCCAAATCCGAATGCGTTCTGGTGATGCCAAGCCGATTTTAACGTAGTCAAACTGATTATTTTGGGCTACTCTCATCTTTGTCCAAATTGTGTTCTAAAGTTATGACTTTTAAGGAACACGGCTAATAAATTCCGTGCTGGTGTGAGTATTCAGTTGTGAGTTATTAGTTATCAGCTATTACTTGTTCAGTATTTACTGTTCACTAATAACAGTTCACCCTGCGGGTTCGCCCTATGCACAAAGCCCACGAATCGGGCTTTGAACATACAGTGTGCCGGAAGGGCTTACGGCACCGGCTTTCACGAAGTGTGCCCGTAAGCGCAAACCACACAAATCGGGCGAAGCTTGAGTGTGTCCTTTGGACATAGGACTTACGGACACACTGCTTTGAACAGTACTGCTTTCACTGTTGAGTGATGACTGTTCAGTTTTTATTCCTCGTCATCCATCGACTCGCGTGACAAGGATTCATAGGTTGGACGTGGGGGTGTACGGCGATTTCCTTGGTCTGTCATCAAATCGACTTCGACATCCAAAGAACTACCGTCTGCCTGCGTCTCTACCTTGTGTACGGCAATATCCAAGCCTAGTGATTGCAGTTCTCGCATCAACACTTTAAAGGATTCTGGTGTTCCAGGTCGAGGAATTGCCTTTCCTTTGACGATCGCATTCAGTGCTTCATTCCGTCCTTGCATATCGTCTGATTTCACCGTCAGCAACTCCTGCAAGGTGTAAGCAGCACCGAAGGCTTCCAGTGCCCACACTTCCATTTCACCGAACCGCTGACCACCTTGTTGTGCTTTACCACCCAAGGGTTGCTGGGTCACCAGTGAGTATGGACCTGTTGAACGGGCGTGGATCTTGTCATCCACCAAGTGAACCAGTTTCAGCATGTATGCCACACCCACAGTCACTGGTCGGTCAAAGGGTTCGCCGGTGCGACCGTCGTACACCAAAATTTTTCCAGGATTATCTGGGTTAAACACCCAGTTTCTACCTGTTTCGTCCCGTGCTTCTTGCAATTTGCCATGCACGATGGTTCGAGATGATTCTTCACCATACATTTCGTCAAAGGGAGTGAGTTTGAACCGCACTCCGAGGTTATGACCAGCCCAACCCAACAGACATTCAAACACTTGTCCAACGTTCATCCGGCTTGGTACGCCCAAGGGGTTGAGAACAATGTCTACTGGTGAGCCATCTGGCAAGTACGGCATATCTTCGAGGGGCAAGATTTTGGAAATAATTCCTTTATTCCCGTGACGTCCTGCCATTTTGTCGCCGACTTGGATTTTACGCTTTTGCGCCACATAGACCCGGACGACCATGTTTGCCCCTGGTGGCAGTTCATCGCCTTGTTCGCGGGTAAACAAGCGTACGTCTACGACGCGTCCTTTTTCACCGTTGGGAACTCGCAGGGAATTGTCTCTCACATCCCGTGCTTTTTCACCGAAAATTGCCCGCAACAGTTTTTCTTCTGGTGGCTGGTCAGATTCACCTTTGGGTGTTACTTTTCCTACCAGGATATCCCCGGATTCTACCCATGCCCCAATGCGAATGATCCCCTGTTCATCCAATTGACGCAAGGCATCTTCACCAACGTTGGGAATTTCTCTTGTAATTTCTTCTGGTCCCAACTTGGTTTGTCTTGCCTCAATTTCATATTTTTCAATGTGAATTGAGGTGTAGATATCGTCTTGTACCAGCCGTTCCGAAATCAAAATTGCGTCTTCGTAGTTATACCCTTCCCAAGGCATATAGGCGACGACGATATTTTGTCCCAGCGCCAGTTCGCCTCCTTCAGTAGAAGAACCATCCGCCAGCACTTGACCTGCGACAACGCGTTCACCCATGTAAACTAACGGTTTTTGGTTGAGACAGGTATCTTGGTTAGAGCGATGATATTTGGAAATGTGGTATCTAATGTCTGAGCTATTAGATTTGGAAGAATGGTCACGTCCGGATGAGCTAGGGCCTTGATGATTCAGCGCGGCAGTTGGCTTTCCATCCGTTGAGGTAACCCGTGGACGCACACGAATTTCTGTTGCGTCTACATATACCACTTCTCCGTCGGTGCGCGATACAATCACCATACCAGAGTCTCTGGCGGCTTGAGCTTCTAAGCCTGTCCCGACCAAAGGACGCTCTGGTTTCAGTAGGGGTACTGCTTGCCGTTGCATGTTCGATCCCATCAGGGCACGGTTTGCGTCGTCGTGCTCCAAAAATGGAATCATGCTAGTAGCAACAGACACAATTTGCACAGGAGAGACTGCCACGTAGTCCACTTGTTCTGGTGTGGTCGTGGAGAATTCCTGGCGATAGCGTACTATGGCTTGCGGTCCGATGATGTCACCATTTTCATCAACGGGCAAGTCGCCAGCAGCAACCCGCAGGTCATCTTCTTCATCTGCAGTCATGTAAATTGGTGATACGTCAAACCGCACCCGTCCATTTTCTACAGGTCGATAGGGTGTTTCTAGAAAACCATACTGGTTGACGCGAGCATGAGTTGCCAAGGAACCAATCAAGCCAGCATTGGGACCTTCTGGAGTTTCTACGGGGCAAATGCGTCCGTAGTGGGATGGGTGAATATCCCGTACCGCGAAACCTGCACGTTCACGTGTTAGACCTCCAGGGCCAAGTGCTGATAAACGGCGTTTGTGGGTGAGTTCTGCCAGAGGATTTGTCTGGTCCATGAACTGCGACAATTGGCTAGACCCAAAGAATTCTTTGATGGCTGCGACCAAAGGTTTGGGGTTGACTAGGGAAGCAGGAGTCAGTACTTCAGCGTCGGATACGGTCATTCTTTCGCGAATGATGCGTTCTAAGCGATTTAAACCGACTCGGACTTGGTTTTGCAGCAATTCGCCCACACTTCTGACTCGACGATTCCCTAAGTGATCGATGTCGTCAGTATTACCGATATCATACTCAAGATTGATCAGGTAATCCACTGCTGCCAAGATGTCTTGGGGAGTCAAGACGCGTATGGGTTCTGGCACTTGCAAGCGCAGTTTTTTGTTGAGTTTATAACGTCCAACACGACCAAGGTCGTAGCGTTTGGGATCAAAGAAGCGCGAGTCGAGAAGTTGTTGTCCTCCCAAGACTGTGGGCGGTTCACCAGGACGGAGTTTACGATACAACTCCATCAGGGCTTCTTCTTCCGAAAATTGCCCTTCTTTCTCAATCGTCTTTTGGAAATATTCTGGGTGGCGTAATGCGTCAAAGATTTCATTGTCTGACAACCCAAGAGCTTTCAGGAGGACTTGCGCCGAAAGTTTGCGGGTTTTGTCTATACGTACCCACACCAAGTCGTTACGGTCTGTTTCAAATTTCAGCCAAGCTCCTCGGTTGGGGATTAAACTAGCTGAATACGTACGCCGCCCGTTCTTGTCAATTTCTGATTTGTAGTACACTCCTGGCGATCGCACTATCTGGTTGACAATCACCCGCTCAGCACCGTTAATGATAAACGTGCCTCGGTCTGTCATCAGAGGCAAATCCCCAATAAAAACTTCTTGTTCTTTGATTTCTCCGGTTTCTTTATTAATCAAACGAGTGGGGACGTACATCTGTACCGCGTAGGTACTATCCCGCCGTTTTGCTTCGTCTACACTGTACTTTGGCTCTTTTAGTCTGTAGTTTTGACCCAAAAAGTGCAGCTCCAATTTGCCTGTATAGTCTGTGATCGGACTAAAGGAGTTCAGTTCTTCTATCAGTCCTTCTTCTAGAAACCAACGGAAGCTGGAACGCTGAATTTCGATCAAGTCCGGCAACAAAAAGGCGGGTTCCATAATTGTTTCGTTTGTCATGCCTCTACCTTTGTCAACCTAAGTTTTACTTAATGGTGTGTGGGAACTTCTCCTGACACCCCCTACTCACGAGCAGGTGTGGGCAAACGGAGCAATTAAAGCTGCAAATAAGGATTTTGGCAAGGGGATTATTACCCATTTTGCCGCCAAACGCTGCCAATTTCCACCAGCTATTAACTTCTTTACTGAAATCAAATGGTATAACTTTTTGTTACTTTCTTTTGTTTTCTTCACTTCCCCCTCCAAAAAGCGCGTTATGCCTCAGCTTTACACTGTTTTGGCTTGTACGTAACTACCTGGATTTAAACCCAGAGGGATAATATCCTTATGCTCAGAGGACAATATTCCCCTGAGCCTACTTTGTGTATGGATAGCTTGTCTTGGCGGGTGGTGGTCACACGGTAATTTGTTTAACAATTCTCTATAGGGAAAATATGAAACTAGTGTTTACACAACGGGTTTAGATGACCAATCGTCGAAAGTTATAGTCGTGATGGAATTGGAGCATCCAGTTGTAGAGATTAAGAGGATGGTTAATTTGCTCGTTTGACTCAACTGTCAGATTCAATAGTTGCTTCTTTAACCATTATGGCTTATGCAAGTCTGTTTTGGAGGTAATAATCATAGCATATTTTAGTCCTCCTAAAGTTTGATTTTTTGATTTTCTGAGTTTATGCACTAGGGGAGATGTTCTATATTGTTAAGCCAAACAATTCACAGGCATTTCGGGTGGTGAGAGTTGCGATCGCATCAACAGTTTCTCCCCGCACTGTTGCCACTTGTTGTGCAACATAGCGGACATACGCTGGTTCATTGCGCCGTTCACCTCGTTTTGGGACGGGTGAAAGAAATGGACAATCTGTTTCTATTAACAGGCGATCGCTCCTCACCATAGCAGCCGATTCTTGAATTTGTTTCGCGTTTTTAAATGTCACTGTTCCGCTAAAGCTGATGTAGAAGTCCAAATCAACAAACCATTGGGTTTCTTCTGGACTTCCACCCCAGCAGTGCATGACACCCCGAACGCTTTCCCCTTTGAGCTTTTTCCATTTTTGCAGCACTTCCCTTACCTCCACTGCCGCATTGCGGCAGTGGATAATGACTGGTAGGTTTGCCGAACTTGCGATCTCTAGCTGTGTCTCAAAGACTTTGCGCTGTTGATCATAGTTATCTGCTTTATAGAAATCCAGCCCAGTTTCCCCTATTGCTACAACTTTAGAGTCAGAACTAGCTAAAGAAACAATTTCTTCTGCTGTTTGTTCAGTCCATTTGGCTGCATCTAAGGGATGCAACCCCACAGCAAAGCTCATTTCGGCAAAACGGTGAGCCAAAGCTTGAATGCTCTTAAACTCAGATGGTTCTACGCAGGAGTGCACTAGATGTATGACCCCCGCTTGTTGCCAGCGTGATCGTACGGCTTCTAAATCTGACTGGAAAATGTCAAAGTTGATGTGAACGTGGGTGTCTATCAGCTGCATTGCTTTTCCTTTGTCTTTTGCCCTTCGTCTTTTGCCATACTAAAGATAAAAGAGGAAAGACTGCTGACTATTACGCAGTTGCTGCTGGTTGTGTATGCGCTTTTAGCCTTTGAGCCAGTTTTGACTTTTTTCTGGCTCCATTGTTAGGATGAAGTACACCCCTTTTCACGGCTCTGTCGATTTTGCTATAAGCTTCCGACATCCGAGTCATGACTTCTTGTTTTGATTCCGGGCTTTGATTAGCTGCGTATGCATCTACAGCCGCGAAGTATTTTTTCATCAGGGTCTTCACTGCCGATTTATATGCTTTGTTACGCAGTCGGTTGCGTTCTGCGATTTCGGCGCGCTTGAGAGCAGACTTTGTATTCGCCACAGTCAGTTCCAGAAAGACTATTTATATATAAACACACTACTAGACTTACTAATATAGCATCATTATTGCAAATATTTATAGTGCTAGAGAAAAATTTTACCAGATACACGTCTTGTGGATGCGATGAGCAGCAGCTTGTATCCGCAAAAAAACAGGACTTGCTATTGCCTAACGGCAACGCTGCGCTAACACCCACAAGTTGGGATAGCGAGGATTTCGCTTGAAAGTGTGGTCAAATTGCCGACCATTGTCCCCGAAAAATTGAGCTGACTTTTCACGGTTCGTCCGAGAAACACCAAACAGCGTAGGTTTTTCTACAGGCAGATTCTCAATAGTTTTAGATGAATGAAAATGAGTGACTTTGAAAATCAGCGTTTGAAAAACTCAATTTATGCGATACGCCAAGGTCCGTCTGTTGCTGCGCGCAATCGGTAACCGATGAAAGTGACTTTTCCAGATGCCATCAAAAGTCAGGTTTTAGATGTCATACTCACCACGATAGGGACAAGAACGCTGCAAAGAATATCAAAGCAGAAAGTATCAGATGGGTATTGTCCTCTGGGACGGGGGACTGGTGCGAGTGGAGGCGATGTCAGACCAAATCGAGGATCCTACCCTACAGACCAGGCGATTGTCCATAAATCTGGAAGCCCCCACCATACCGCTTGCAGTTGGTGGTGGGTAGTTCACGACCCACATCTATTTTATAAAAAGCTTTCTTCTAAAGCCTGCTACCATCAATAAAACTCTTTCATTTTGCTAAATCAATTTTACATTGTGATTGAAATCTGTTGAAGTGAGATTTGTAAGAAAAATTTTTCTCCATTCGGGAAATGGAAATTTTCCTGAGCAGTTATACTGCAATTTTTTTTCAAAAATAATACTCAGTAATATTTTGAGTGGTAGTGAACTACCCACCACCAACCGCTTACGGTATGGTGGGGGCTTCCAACTTCACGGAGGAATGCCACATCACAGGCTTACGCCCACGATTTGGTCTTACTTCCTCTCCATTGGCGTTAGCCTCCCCCGTCCCAGAGGAGGACAGCACTCTGATGCCTTCTGCTCTAATATTTATCGCAGCATTACCATCTCTATCGTGATGAGTACCACAACTTGGACAAATCCAATTTCTTATATCTAGTGGTAACTCTTTGATTTGGTAATGACAGTTGGAGCAAAGCTTGGAACTAGGAAACCATCGGTTTATTTCAACTAACTTCCCGCCATTGTGTTCTAGTTTATAAGACAAGAAGTTGACAAAAGTTCCCCATCCCACATCAGATATTGCTTTTGCTAGTTTGTGGTGAGCCACTGCGTTGCGGGGGTTCCCCCCGTTGTAGCAAGTGGCGAACCCGTAAGGGTTACGAACCATGCCCAAGACGAGTAGGTTTTCAACTACCACAACTTGATTGCTATCAACTATCTTTCTAGATAGTTTGTGTAAGTAGTCTTGGCGGACATTGCTAACCTGTTCGTATACCCTAGCTACAATCTTTATTGCTTTTCTACGGCGATTACTCCCTTTAACTTTACGTGCAGCAATACGTTGTTTCTTGGCTAGTTTTTTCTCGTATTTAGCTAAATGTTTAGGATTCGGATATTTGGAAACTTTTTCACCATCATAAGTAATTGCAAAATCCTTGATACCTAAGTCAACACCAATAACCTTGCCATCTGTACTAGATGTTGGATAATCACCCTCATATTCGATCAACACAGAAGCGTAGTATTTACCCGATGGGCATTTACTAACAGTGACAGTCTTGATAGTTCCATCAAGTAGACGATGTATTTTAGCTTTTACAACGCCTAGGGTTCCAGGAAATTTCAGACAATCATTGACTTGTTTTACCTTTTGTGGATACTGGATGGACTGACGATGATGTCTTGACTTGAACTTAGGATATTGTGCTCTACCATCAAAAAAGTTTTTGTACGCACGACTAAGATTGAGACTTACAGATT
>NZ_QMEB01000249.1 GCF_012912135.1 Brasilonema bromeliae SPC951
CGTACGGATCTAACTGAGAGGTGCGGTGGATAATACCACCCATCGACTCAACCAGGGAAATTCCCATCATTAAAATCGCGCCGTGGCATTAGCGAAGTAGCGGCTTGGATCTTTTACCTTCAAAACAAGTTTTCTTCACTGTTAAACGTTAAGACTACTTCCTCTGGACTCCAGGTAGCGGTAAGAATATACCAATACCGTTGTGAACGCGAGCAACAGTATTAGGGGAACGATCAAGCAATTGTCCTCCTAAGTAAAGACTAGTAGAACTACCACCATCCAAATTCAGAGCATCGACACAGCCTAAAAGCTGCATGAGTTGGGCATGTTCTGCTAAGGTAGGTCCCCCTCCGTCAACACGATTGTGTACAGCGGCAATAATCAGATTTCCTGTGGTTGTTGTACATATACCACTGCGAATAGCTTTTTGAGTGATAAAGGCGTTGCTAAATTTTTCGCTCTTGCCATCAAGGACTATTTGACGATTTTGCAGTAGCAGTGGTCCTGCTCCTACAATGTGGGAGTAACGACCCAAAGCTGTAGGAGCAGTAGAACTCGTTATTCTTATAGAAGAGCCAACGGGTAAGGTAGCAGCATTGCTCGTAGCGTTACCGCGTAATGTTAGTAAATAGCCATCTTGTGGTATTGGGACGGCAATTTCACCAGCTTTAGCTCCTGTTAGCTGATTGATAACCTGGTTTTTCTGCACAACAAGAATGATTTCATTGTCAGTTAAGGAAGTGTAGGTTGCTCCCCACGCAGTGGTATAACGGGCAATACCACTCTGAACATAGCCACTATTGAGAGTCAAAATCGGCAACTGTATATTGTTGTTACCTACCAAAGCTTCCACCAAGTTGAGACGACCAATGTAAAATTGCCCAGAATCATTCCAGGCGATCGCTCCTCGGTTAAGAATTGGACTTGATAACCACACTCCATCCCGACGAATGGCACCTAGAGGTAATTGATTATTACGGTTAAAATAACCACCGTTAATTGCTGCGACTGCTGAGTATTGTTGTGCAGTTTGAATCAAAGGAGCAGTGCCTACCAAGGTGTTAGTCGTTGTCCTGATAGGTTTTAATTTTATTCCGGAGGTACGCGGATTAATTTCTAACCACACAACAGGAAAGCGTTCTTTACCTAAGTTTACAAACCGCTGTCGCCAATTTAACCCTGGTGCCCATGTAATATTTTTTTCCACCATTGCATCGGGTCGAATTTCAATGATCAGACGGTTGGGGTTCGCTACAGTACTGATCCGAGGAGTTAAACCGACAGGAACGCCCAGATGGATGATCGTTTGGTTGTTGACGACTTCTACCTGTTGGATGAGTGGTGGGGATGAGGGAGAGGAGAATTTGGAATTGTCTTGTTCCCCTACTGTATTTGAAGGAGTGTAACGTTCTGCCAACACTGGGTTGGCTATTCCATCAAGGGTAATGATCCACTGTCTATTTGGTGGGGAGGAAGAACGTGGGGGTGAGGAGGGGAGTTGTGTAGAGGAATTTCCCTCCTCCTCTATTTGAGGTTGAGGTTTTTTGACGCTTAACCCTTGTGTGATTTGCCAGAGAGTTGGGCGATCTAAAGCTACGATGATGCGATCGCCCGTATACTGCCCAACCAGGCTACGCCTGGTTGCCCCGAATCTCCGATTCGGGGAACCCTGTTCTGGAAGAACAGGGTTGGCAGTAGGGCGCGCTTCGCGATCGCCTACAACTTGCTTCTCCTGAGAAATATTTGTGATTTTTGCGCTTGGTGTTGTAACTATTAACGTGTTATTTACGACTTGCATCTGCCATTGGGCAGTTTTTGCGAAATTCGTAACGTCTAAATATCGATATCCACTTGTTAATAAACTACTTAACACTAGTGGTTTTGTGTGAGATGAAAACCACTGTATTGGTTGCTTGTCTGGATTGCTGCTATCTAAGAAATCTACCCCGAATAATTGCCTGAGTGCTCCGTCACTTAAATGAATACTCAACGAGCCTGTTTTTTCGCGTTGCTGCAACCAGGCTCCAGAAAAAATGCGACCATTGAGAGAAATTTCGTTACCATAAGAAATTACCCCGGCTATTGCAGGAGGTGGAGGTAATGGTTGCTCAGAAGAACTCACAGAGGAAGTACTCCCCCGTGGAGATTGCTTTTTTTGAGCAAACTGCTGTTGAGAGACGAGGAAATGAGGAGAAGTCTCTATGTCCCTGTGTTTGTCTTTCCCTTTGTCAGTTTTTAACAAGAACTGCGCTTTGGCATTCATACCAGTAGCTATTAAGCATAGTAGTGTCACAAGTATTGATGACACGAAAATCGTGACATACCTACCATTGCTTTTATTGACAGTAGCACTGCAATGTTGTTGGCATTTTGAAGTTGGTACTTCTCCCATAATTCGCAATTTACTTGGTAAAAACAATTTTTTCAAGCATTAAATTTAGGGTATAGCTGTCGCTCTCGTTATCAGGCACAGCCTTGTAATGGTATTGCTTTTGAGTATAAGGAAATTTTTGTAGAACTTAATATACTCAATACCTCGTACCCGTCATCCACTTTTAACAGAAAAGCTAAGTACTTTAGTTATCAAAATCAAAAAAGAATGACATGAGTTTTGCTCTCGAACGGGATGTGATATTGTATATATGGGCTTTTTATCTCTTGAAAACAACCAAAAAATTTGTTCTAGTACAACTATGCAATCAGGACGAGTGCTAGGTGACACGAGTGCTCGTGATACACAGCAGCTTTAGTTGCCAAAACTAAAGTGATGAGATTTTTCATGCTGGCTCACAGTTGTAATGCAAGTAAAATCATGCTGCTAACAACACAATTGACGACAAGGAGCTTAAAAATTTAGAAAACCTAAGGAGATATAGGATAGATGAATAGGAATTGTCAAATGAGTCTATAGTGTAATACGCTGATTTTGTTACCAAATTAACGATAATTGTAGATTTAAAAGTCGTGAAGACATATGTTGAGATGTATTTCAGGCAAGCAACACAAGGCTAGACCTGGAAACTAGCCTTCGTCGTCGAAAATCTGAGAATTTGAGGAATAGAACTATAAACAAAACATTGCTGGGGCAAAAGTCGTCTCCTTAACTCAGCATCAACACAAAAATAACGAGATGATTTTAACACGGGGTCAGCAAAATAAAACCCGAAGTTAAAAATTTTTTTCCTAATTTTCAGTCATTCTGTTTTTCTGCATATCTCTTCATTCTGATTTAGCAAAATTTTCCCAACAACGAAGTCGTAAAAATCGTAACCAAAGCCTCAGGGACAGTCTATGAATAAAAAACGGATGAATCAAGAAATGACATCGTTAAATACTTCCTCAGGGTGTAACAATCAAGGACAAAGGTGGCTCGTAGAAGAACGAGATGCTTGTGGTGTGGGTTTTATTGCCCATCGCCAAAACTATGCCAATCATGAAATACTAGAAAAAGCGTTGGCTGCTTTGACTTGCTTGGAACACCGAGGCGGTTGTAGTGCGGATCAAGACTCTGGTGACGGCGCGGGAATCTTGAGCGCGATACCTTGGACGTTGTTTCAACAAGATTTGGCAACGCGCGGGATACAACTTCCCTCTACTGAAAATACTGCTGTAGGGATGATATTTTTACCGCAAGATCCACAAGCAGCCCAAACAGCACGTGCAGTTGTTGAGCAAATCGCAGAGTCGGAAAAATTAACTGTATTGGGCTGGCGAGTAGTCCCAGTGCAACCAACATTACTAGGGGTACAAGCAAGAGAAAATCAACCTCAAATTGAACAAATTTTCTTAGCCTCCCAAGACAAAAGCGGTGATCAACTGGAACGTCAACTTTATATCACCCGTCGCCGCATTGGTCAAGCCATTCGCAATACTATCAACAGCAACTGGTCAGAAGACTTTTATATCTGCTCCTTGTCTAGCCGCACAATTGTTTACAAAGGCATGGTGCGTTCAGCAGTATTGGGAGACTTCTATGACGATTTAAAAAATCCGTCATACACAAGCGCTTTTGCTGTGTATCACCGCCGCTTTAGTACCAATACCATGCCCAAATGGCCCCTCGCTCAACCGATGCGGCTTTTGGGACACAACGGCGAAATTAATACTCTCTTAGGTAACATCAACTGGATGATGGCACGAGAAGCCAGTTTGGATCATCCAGTATGGGGCGTTGGCGCAGCCTCTGGAGAAGAGACTCGCATTGATGAATTAAAACCATTTGTCTACATAGACAATAGCGACTCAGCCACTTTAGATAACGTGTTCGAGTTACTGGTGCGTTCTGAACGTAGCCCATTGGAAGCCTTGATGATTATGGTTCCAGAGGCTTATCAGAATCAGCCAGAGTTGCGTAATTATCCAGAGATAGTTGATTTTTACGAATACTACAGTGGTCTGCAAGAAGCTTGGGATGGACCAGCATTGTTGGTGTTTAGTGATGGGCGCAAAGTTGGTGCAACACTAGACCGTAATGGTTTAAGACCAGCTCGTTACTGCATTACCAAGGATGACTACATAGTCGTGGCTTCTGAAGCAGGAGTGGTAAATATAGATGAAGCCAACATCCTGGAAAAAGGTAGACTTGGTCCTGGGCAAATGATTGCCGTGGATTTAGAAACTCAAGAAGTGCTGAAAAATTGGGAGATAAAGGCGCGCATTGCCAAAAGCAAACCATACGGCGAATGGATACGCCAGTACCGCCAAGAACTCAAATCTTTAGTGAGTGGTGAGTCACAACCAGTTAATGGGAATGGTGTCAATGGGAATGGACATTCCACAACAAACAAAATTGAAAGACTTGCCTTGCTGCAACACCAAGTCGCCTTCGGTTACACCACAGAAGATGTGGAAATGGTGATTCAGCCAATGGCGATGGAAGGTAAAGAGCCAACTTTCTGCATGGGGGATGATATTCCCTTAGCAGTGCTGTCTGAAAAATCTCACCTGCTTTATGACTATTTCAAACAGCGTTTTGCTCAAGTGACGAACCCAGCGATTGATCCCTTGAGAGAAAGCTTGGTTATGTCGTTGAAGGTAGAACTGGGTGAACGCGGTAACTTACTCCAGCCAAAGCCAGAATATGCCCGCAGAATCAAGCTGGATTCACCAGTGCTGCTTGAGGCAGAATTGCAGGCTATAAAGTTGTCGGGATTTGCGACAGCAGAATTATCAACCCGAGTTGAAATCGCCGCAGGTCCACAAGGATTAAAAGCAGCAGTTCAATCTTTACAAGCACAAGCCGCTGAATCGGTGCGGGCAGGAGCTAAAATACTCATCCTCAGCGACAGGATAAGTAATGGCATTGATACTGAATACACCTATATTCCCCCTCTACTGGCGGTGGGCGCAGTACACCATCACCTGATCCGCGAAGGACTGCGGATGAAAACATCCCTCGTTGTCGAGACAGCGCAGTGCTGGAGTACACATCACTTTGCCTGTCTGATTGGCTACGGTGCAGGTGCTGTTTGCCCGTATATGACTTTGGAGACTGTGCGTGATTGGTGGTTTGATCCGAAAACCCAACAGTTCATGGAACGGGGTAAAATCACTAAAATTAGTTTGGAGCAGGCGATCGCCAACTATCGCAAAGCAGTAGAAGGTGGTTTGCTCAAAATTCTCTCCAAAATGGGGATTTCCTTGCTCTCTAGCTATCAAGCAGCGCAAATCTTTGAAGCAATTGGCATTGGGCAGGATTTATTAGAGTTGGGATTCTATGGGACAACTTCCCGCATTGGTGGTATTAGTGTAGATGAACTCGCTCAAGAAGTGCTGGCGTTCCACAGCAAAGCTTTCCCAGAACTGACGACTAAGAAGCTAGTAAATCTGGGGTTTGTCAACTACCGTCCCAATGGTGAGTACCACATGAACAGCCCAGAACTAGCGAAAGCACTTCATAAAGCTGTTGATGGCAAGAAATACGACCACTACGAAGTTTATAAGCAGTATCTCGCAAATAGACCGCTCACAGCGTTGCGTGACTTGCTGGATTTCCAAAGCGATCGCCCACCCATTTCTCTTGAAGAGGTAGAGTCAGTTAGTGATATTGTCAAGCGCTTCTGTACTGGTGGGATGTCGTTGGGAGCATTGTCGCGGGAAGCTCATGAAACATTGGCGATCGCCATGAACCGCCTTGGTGGTAAATCCAACTCTGGCGAAGGTGGCGAAGATCCCGTGCGTTACAAAATCCTAGATGACGTAGACCAAACAGGTCACTCGCGAACTTTACCACACTTAAAAGGATTACACAACGGTGACACTGCAACGAGTGCGATCAAGCAAGTTGCATCAGGACGCTTTGGTGTGACGCCAGAGTACCTGATGAGCGCCAAACAAATTGAAATCAAAATCGCCCAAGGTGCAAAACCAGGGGAAGGTGGACAGCTCCCAGGACCAAAAGTTAGCCCCTACATTGCGATGTTGCGGCGTTCTAAGCCTGGAGTGACACTAATTTCACCACCACCCCACCACGACATCTATTCCATCGAAGACTTGGCGCAGCTCATTTTTGACTTGCACCAAATTAACCCGAAAGCTCAAGTCTCAGTGAAGTTAGTCGCAGAAATTGGTATTGGTACCATCGCTGCTGGTGTAGCGAAAGCAAACGCTGATATCATTCAAATTTCTGGTCACGATGGCGGTACAGGAGCCTCACCTCTTAGTTCTATTAAACACGCTGGGTCACCGTGGGAACTCGGCTTGACTGAAGTCCATCGTGTGCTAATGGAAAATAGCTTGCGTGACAGGGTGATTTTGCGCGTCGATGGTGGCTTAAAGAGTGGCTGGGACGTGCTGATGGGCGCATTGATGGGCGCAGAAGAATTTGGTTTTGGTTCGATCGCTATGATTGCTGAGGGCTGTATCATGGCGCGAATTTGCCATACCAATAACTGTCCCGTGGGAGTCGCTTCTCAGAAAGAAGAACTGCGCAAGCGGTTTACCGGAATGCCAGAACACGTCGTCAACTTCTTCTACTTTATTGCTGAGGAAGTCCGTAGCCTGTTAGCAAAACTTGGCTACCGTTCCTTAACAGAACTTACTGGACGTGCTGACTTGTTGAAGCTTCGAGAAGACGTACATATAAATAAGACAGCTGCGCTGAATTTAGATTGCTTGCTTCAACTACCAAACACCAGAGAAAATCGCACTTGGCTAGTACATGAGCAAGTCCACAGCAACGGCGTAGTTTTGGATGACCAATTGCTTGCTGATCCAGACATTCAAGCTGCGATCTCCAACCACTCTTGTGTTAGCAAAACAGTAGCAGTGGTTAACACCGACAGAACTGTTGGTACACGCTTAGCAGGGTTCATTGCTTCCCAGTATGGCGACAATAATTTTGAAGGACAAATTCACCTAAATTTCAAAGGTAGTGTTGGGCAAAGTTTTGGTGCTTTCAATCTTCCCGGTATGACTCTCACCTTGGAAGGTGAAGCAAACGACTACGTTGGTAAGGGAATGAATGGTGGTGAAATCATCATCAAACCCCCAGCAAATGCGACTTATAACCCATCACAAAACGTGATTATTGGCAATACCTGTCTTTACGGTGCGACGGGTGGCGTCTTATTTGCCAGAGGTTTAGCCGGAGAACGTTTCGCTGTACGTAATTCCAACGGGACAGCGGTGATTGAAGGCGCTGGGGATCACTGCTGTGAGTACATGACTGGTGGTGTGGTTGTCGTTCTGGGGAAGGTGGGACGCAATGTCGCAGCCGGGATGACTGGCGGATTAGCGTACTTCTTAGATGAAGATGGTCTGTTCCCTGAGTTAGTCAACCGAGAAATTGTTAAACTCCAGCGGGTTATCACTCCGGCGGGCGAGAAACAACTACAGGAGTTAATCAAACTTCATGCTGAACGCACTGGTTCACAAAAAGCGAGGATGATTCTAGAGAATTGGCAGGAGTTCTTGCCTAAGTTCTGGCAATTAGTTCCGCCTTCTGAAGCGGAAAGTCCACAGGCTAATCCTCAAGCTGTGGAAGAAAAACAGCTTAGTTCAGTTTAGTGAACTCACCCCGCCTTTATAGTCATTGAAGGCGGAAATCCACCACTTGCACACAAAAACCCAAAAAAGTTTCTGTGTGCAACGTTCTTTTAGGGGTGAGGCATTGTCCCCCTTCAAAATAACAGCCCGACTGTTTTCTGGATTACATTTTTGTAATGTTAGCCAAAGGATAATGACTTTAAAATGGAGTTAGCAATTCAAATTCATGCCCTAGTGACAGGGAATGTAGGCGAGCATCCGTATACTGCTTACCCTCTTGTTTGCTGAACAGGCTTAAGCGAATCAGAGGTTCGGGGCTGTGGTGAGCGACTTTGAGCAGTGGGGCGCTAAAGTGATCGCCAAAGTCAAGCTTCCCGGTTGCACACCAATCGCTTGATCACATCACGCGAAAAGTCACTCGCAACCAACAAGTAATACCATTCACCAGCCGCGAGTTTAATCTTCGCCAAATATTTAATGCCCTATTCCGGACGGATGTTTACCCGCAGCCAAATATTGGAACACGTTATTTTCTGACGAATTCCATCGTTGGCACTGATTTTTTATGATGATGAGTGGTTAGTAGTAACTAATAATTATTTAGTATTACTCTTTTGTGCTGCTGCCAACTGTAGTTCTCGGTTTTCTATTTCTAATAGTTCTGGTACGGTGACAAAGCGATAGCCCTGCTTCCTAAAGTTGCTAATAATTTCTGGTAAAGCTTGTACAGTTCTAGAGCGATTTCCACCACCATCATGCATTAATACAATTCCACCTGGTTTGGAATTTCTCATGACGTTCCTAATTAATTTTGGCAGAGCAGGACGACTGTAGTCTACGGAGTCAGCAGACCACATAACCAGAGTGTAGTTTCTATTTTTAGCATAAGCAGCCACCCCATTATGCATAATTCCACCTGGTGGTCTGAATAAAGTGGTTCTCGCACCTGTAATTTGATAAATTAAGTCTGTTGTGCTGTCAATTTCATAGGCAGCTGCCTGTGGGTTAAAATAGTGGTACCAATGATGCCAAGTATGATTGCCAATAACGTGACCTTCTGCTACAATTCGTTTCCCTAGCTCCGGATAAGTCTTCAGCATCTGTCCAACAACGAAGAATGTAGCTTTTATATTATTTTTTTTCAGGATATCCAGTACCTCTGCAGTAGAACCAGCCCAAGGACCATCATCGAAGGTAAGTGCAATCACTTTTTCCCCTTTCGTCAGTTTTGCACTCTCAACAACTGCACCATGAAAGCGCGATGGTACATCATATGAAAATCCCTTTGTTTTTGCTTCTTCTTGCCAACTTGTCAGCATCGCCGCCTTAAAAGTCTCGATGCGCTTTTGAGTTCCTACTTTGGCTCCTGTTTCCTTCACGTTCGTAGTTTGTTTTGTCTGAGCCTCCGAGGTATTAGGATTGACAGGCATTACCAAGCCAACGCTTAAACTAGCGCAAAAACAAACTGCGGCAATGAGTATTCCATGTGACCAAACATACGATTTATTAGTTTCCACGTCAAAGCTCCTTGGGGTGGAATCATGAGTTATGTGTCTAAGGGTGTGCGACAGCACATTTTTTCTCGATCAGAGATAGCTAGGTGCTTTCTGATAATCCTAAAAATTTAAATATAGATTAACAGAAATATAAAGATTAAGCTGATAAATGATAGAGGTTTAGAGTAAACCAGTATAATCTAGCTTTAAACTAACATATC
>NZ_QMEB01000250.1 GCF_012912135.1 Brasilonema bromeliae SPC951
CGAGTAGACATTGTTGTCGGGTTGTCCATCCTTGTCTATGAAAAATGAAGCGGGTGCAGTGAAGGGCGGGGTGAGGTCTTTTTATTGTAAGTAATTAGGCGAACTTGATGCGGCTGGTACTTGCGGCTGGTACTTGATAACTGAGTCAAAGCATGATTAAACCCAACCTCACACCAACAGTCACAGCTTCTGTGCGCGTCGAGACACCCAGCTTTTGAAAAATAGATGAGACGTGAAATTTAACAGTATGGTCGGAGATATTTAAACGTTTGGCGATCGCCTTATTACTCAATCCCGAACCAAGCATCTGCAAAACTTCTATTTCTCGTGGTGTGAGTGCTTGCACAGGATGTGCAGTGTCTTTCTCTCGTACACTCGACTCTTTGAGAGGAAGCAGAAACTCGATAGTATCAGAATGTAGCACGATTAGTCCAAGGGCGATCGCCTCAACAGCCGCCACAATTTCCGACTCTGTGCTGCTACTCGGCAATATGCTGCGTACACCAGCACGCAGCGCTGCTTCCAAGTCTAGACTATCGAGTTCATCAGTTAGAACAACAATTGCAGGGTATGGCTGCTGTTGTGAAGAGAGCAATTTTTCCCAGACTAATTCTTGAAAGTGACCACTCACATCCAACAGCAGCACATCGGGTTGTAGTTGCTCAAATTCCCTTGTCAATGCATCCAAATCTGATGCAGTACCTACGACTGTGAGTTTAGAACTCGTCGCCACGACAGCTGATAACCCAGCTCGCACCACAGGGGAAGCAGCAACTACAAACACACGAATCATACCACCTCCGCCACCTGACAAACTAATTGCCTTCCGCCGCGCAGAATTTGTAACGGTAGTGGTTCGCTGTTGTTAGTGTGTTCAAGATAGTTGCTTAAATCATGAGGAGTGGTAAACAATTTTCCGGAAACTCCAATAAGGACATCACCAACAAGCACACCAGCAGCTTCAGCAGAACTTCCAGAATTCACCGACAACACCAATAAACCCAAGTTGCGTTTGTTGGTTGCATTCACCAGCACAGGTTGCAGCATCACACCAAGCTTTTGACGATTTCCATGCAAAAAACGTTCTACAGTAAGGCTTGGTATTGCTACAGCCAAATTGTTGACAATCATGGTGTTAATTCCGATGACTCGCCCAAGACAGTCAGCAAGTGGACCACCAGAATTACCAGGAAACAGCACAATATCAGCCATGACTACACGTTGATGATTGGCGTGAATAATCCCTGTTGTCACAGCACCGCTATCACCAAAAGGATTACCAACTGCTAAGACCAATTCACCTACTCGTAAAGCATCAGAATGACCGATAGTTGCAGTGGGTAAATCAGTCGCGTCAATTTTGAGAGCAGCTAAATCCTTTGTTGGGTCTATATTAGTACGTACAGCCTCAAAAACTCGTCCATCCGATAGTTCTACAGTTGCTTTGTTGTTAGTAGCGACATGAGCATTCGTAATAATTAAAGTATCTCTTTCGGTGGATTGCCAGATAACACCAGAACCACTTCCAAAAGAACTACTACGCACTTTCACAGTCACTTTGCGTAGATTTTCAGCCACCGATGCGAATTCATCAGTCAAGCGTGTGATTGTTGTGAGATTCATGTTTTACTTTTCAATTATGAATGGGTGAATTTTGAATTGGTATCACTCTTCGCTTGCGGATCTTTCGCCAATTGCTATTGCTAACTCAACTAATGCGCCAGCACGGATAACTTGCACTTTGATGGTTTTGCCAACGCGATCGCCACTATTCAAAAATGCCAACACATCACCTGTATCATCTACTGGAGTACCATCAAAAGTGATCAA
Organism: Brasilonema bromeliae SPC951; assembly: GCF_012912135.1. Classification (GTDB taxonomy): domain Bacteria; phylum Cyanobacteriota; class Cyanobacteriia; order Cyanobacteriales; family Nostocaceae; genus Brasilonema; species Brasilonema bromeliae. The sequence goes on from NZ_QMEB01000250.1 coordinate 1,831, forward strand.
TACATCCCCAATCAACACACCAGCCTTGTCAGCAGGTGCATTTGGCTCTACATTAACAACAATCACTCCACCAACAGAAGTTAAATTGAGTGCTGTTCTCAGGTTGTTTGGTAAACGTACGGGTTGCATTCCTAAACCCAGGTAACCGCGTGCAATATGTCCTTTTGCCAACAGTTCGTCAATCACCCGATTGACTGTAGAAGCTGGTATGGTAAGAGCAGTACCGCGTCGTCCCGATGTGTTCATGCCTACCACTAAACCCGCAGCATCTACAAGTGGTCCACCTGCAAACCCAGGGTAAAGCGTGATGTCTGGACGGATGAACTGGTCTATATTTCCACCAATCATACTCCGCCAAGCACCACTGACAACACTCACTGCACCTATAGCTGCTCTAATGTCACCTTCGCTACTTCTTCCTAGTCCCAGTACCAGGTGACCAACTTTGAGTGTTTTGGCATCGCCTATTTTCCCCACTGGGATTTGTGCATTTTCGACTTTGAAAACAGCGATATCAGTGGTAGGGTCACGTCCGATGAGTGTGACAGGTACAGTACTACCATTTGATAAAGTGACTGTGACTTCGTCATAGCGCCGGAGTGACTCGTCGGAAGTGATAATAATTCCATTGCGCCAGTGGATACCGCTAGGGGAAAAACGCTGACCAGCATTCACAGCAACAACAGCACCACCAACTTGCTCTACAATGTCAGCTATATTGTTGGACAAAGCCACTAAGGCGTTAGGTGAAGACATTTTATTCCTCTACTTTTTGATAGATAACACAGGAGTAACTTTTCCTGATGTTGCGATTGTGTCGTTTTGTTCGTGTGAACAGCATCAGAAGAATGGGGGGAATTTGCCCTAGAAATATGGCTAGGTAAGGTGGAAAAGAAGGGGTGTAAGGGTATAAGGGTGTAAGGGTATAGGGGGGTAAAGAAGGAAGAGGTAGGTAGAGCTTCCTTGGACGTATATCTTAAGGGTCTACAAAGTTCTTGAGAAATTTTCTAGCCTAAATCTTAGAGTTCAATTAACTACAGGGAAAAGATTTTTATGACGACGAACATTTCTGGTGATATCAACAAGTCTGGTGATATCAACAAGCGTATTAATAACTCGCTCTTAATTGGCATTCTCCTGACTGCTTTCGGGATTGTAGCAATTGCTCTGCCTTCTGTCTCAACAATCTTCGCTGAGACTTGGATTGCTTTGATTCTAATTTCTGCGGGTGCAGCCAAGCTGAGTTATGCATTTCAAACCCGCCATGAGGGAGGGTTTGTTTGGAAACTCTTGCTGAGTATTCTCTACTTCGCAACAGGCGTGATGCTGTTTGTTTATCCTTTTACAGGAATTCTCACGCTGACTCTGTTGTTAGCTAGCTTTTTGCTAACAGAAGGTGTATTTGAGCTAATTCTGGCATTTCGCTTACGTCCGCAACAAAACTGGACTTGGGCACTGGGTAATGGTATTGTTACCCTAATCTTGGGTGCAATGATTTGGTTCCAATGGCCCTTCAATGCTCCTTGGGTGATTGGGACATTGGTAGGTGCCAGCATTCTCTCCACTGGTGTTTCACGTGTGATGCTATCATTGAACGTTCGTTCTGCTTTGAATCAATCTGACTCCATAGCACAAGCATAAGGCGATCATAGAGAAGAACTAACCAACAAAGAACTCAGAACTCAGCACAGTAAACAGTTATCAGTAAACAGTGAACAATAACTGAATTCTGAGTTCTGTATTGTGTCTTCTTCATGACGAAGTCTTCAACTATCTGTGTTATTAGGAGAGTAATCAGAGCAATTGATAGCTTCTTCAGTTAAAGCAGTTGTAGGGTGTATCGCACATTTGAGATAAGGATTGTTTTTGAAGTATTGACATTTATTACAAGGAACTTGAGAAAGGATTTTGGCTGTTGTCAATCTATGTTGTGTAACTTTCCAAGCATTTGAAAGCCGAAAAGCAACAATCATCCAAAAGGTCATTAAGCTCAAGGGAAGCCAAAAGAGTATTCCATCGGGTACCGCTGTTTGTTGCTGTTTTGTCCCGTGTGATGGTGTAACCTCTGGTTCTGCTTTGACCAATTCTATTTCTATTAAATTAGTTTTATCAACACTATTATTTATAGATATATTAAGATTAACAAAATATTCATGCATATTATGCAATTCCATTAAAAGAAGAAGAATTAAAACAAGAAGAGATTTTGCACGCTTGAGAGATCCATACAGATGTATGGGAAAAATCCGTCTCAAGTCGTGCAAGTTGTGTTAAGCTTTGCTAATTCTGTTTTATAGCTGAAAAAAATTTTTGATATCTCTATCCAAGGTTTTGGTTGTTGCTTATCTTGTTGCTTATAATTATCTACCTAACTTATTCGGAATTCCTTCGCAACCACCGGGAATAGTACCTCTGGTTTGTTCTCCTCCCCAAGCGCAGCAATAGTAACGCGCAACTTCAGACATTCGCCGGACATCACTGAAATCGACATTTTCTACAACAGCCCCTGTGTGTTCGCCAGTTTCATAGTTTGGCGGTTCAGTGCGGCTACGGGGCGAGGCGGTTTCAGCGGAACCATAGAATAAGCGAATTCCGTTTAAATCTGCACCCTCAAGTTTTACTTCATATAAAATAGTTCGGGAGAGGTTAGCTTTTACTAAGTCACAGCCAGTGAGATCAGCACGGACAAGATTTGCTTCCGACAGATCAGTCCAACGCAAATCAGTACCACTAAGATCTGCACCAGCAAGCATCACCCCTAAATCGATGACACGCAAACCCGCCTTTCGATCTTCTGCATAACCACCATTACCATCAAGAATAGCTCGACCAAGATGGCGATCGCGCTTCAAAGGTGTCAGCAATTTGGAACGCGAGAGAAAACGGAGAATTTTGGCTTTACCACTACCATCCACACTACTCAAAATTGCTGCTGTGCGTCCTTCAGCAATCATCCTCTCTTGGGGCCAATCTTCTAATAACCCTTCTTCATCCAATACTAAATCAGAGACCCCTTGGAAATAAGAATCAATTGTCTGCTGTTGGGTAATGATATTTTGCTGGACAGTCAGCAGGTTTTGCTGAATGGTCAGATCTTTGGAAATGACGTACTGTCGCCAAGCAACATAGACAGCAATAATGGCGATGAGAATTTGCCCCAAAGCGCCAAACCATTCCGCGAGTGTTCCAGAAGCTTCCCAGTTGATTCGGCGTCCAATAGTTAGGATGCGATCGCCTAAACCGCTAAATTTCACAAAGCCAATCAGACTTGCTACAAATCCAAAAAAAGCAACAAACAGCGATCGTTCTTGAACCGAAAACCACTGTTGTATCGCATTTATGAGTTCTGGTAACAGCACCGCTGAAGAGATGAGCAAAGCTACCAGAGTTCCCGATATCCCAATCAACCAGTTATTGATGGCAATTCCGATAAAAATGATGGCGATCGCCACTAAAATAAGCAACAATGCCCTAGGTTTGACTGTTACAGCTTGATTGCGTCCTTGGAAGCTAGAACGCGCTTGTTGAAGGGCTGCTGTATGGCGTGGAGATTGTAGGGCTGAAATTGCGGAAAGAGCTTGTTGAGTGGCGAGTTCATCTGGTACAAGGCCATTTTCACCTGCGTCCTCGAAATCATCTGGTTGTAAGATGTCTTCGGGAACAGATTCTCGTTTAGGAGACTGCGATGAGTTGGAATTAGATTCAATCGGCATGATTATATTGTCGCACCAGCACGCCTAAGTTCAACAGATCTCTCATGGTAATCACGAAAGTATGGCGGTAGGCAACAGTCGTAGGTAATAAAACAGGGCGATGGCTTTTTGGTGGAACCTTAATATGGGTGATGATTGGACTTGCTTGAGAAATTTAACTGTAATTAGCCTGTTTTTTTAAGTATTTTTTCGTACACAGAAAGCGATCACTCTGAAACCTGACTTAAGCGGTTGCTGAATCAATTGGGGCGCTATAAATAGACGTTATAGCTATTTATCCTGAGGCATAATTACAGGAATTACTTGATTTTTGTTCTTACGATAGACGAGAAAATCACTATCAAAAGTTAACAAAACACTATCAGCATACTGTTCAGCCATCCGCACTAAACAAGCATCAGCCAAAGACATCGGTACAGACTGGTAGGTTTTAAGCAATTCCCCAATAATACCAGTTTCTTCATCTAAGCGAAAAGGTATCTGTATCACTCCACTATTCACTATGGCGATAACCGCTTCTTGACCACCGTAAACATTTCGCAGCAAAAAACAAGCTTCTGAAATGACTGCTTCACAAGTTAATAAAGGCGGCTCAATGGTAGCCCACTGCGCTGTCACCCAGCTATGAAACTGATCCTGGCGCTTGAGGAAAGCTACTAATGGACCTGTATCTAGTAGAACTCGCCGCCTCATTACTCCCCATATCCATCCATGTACTTTTTGTTAGTAGAAAGGTCTGATGGTCCTCCTTCCAAACAACCAGCCCACTTCTGAGCAAGAGTTAAAGCTGACACCCCTGGCTGTTGTTCTTGATGAGAAAACTCTCTTTTGCGAGTTTTCGTTTGCAAAAACTCCACAAAATCAAGCGCCTCCTGTTGTTTTTCAGGGGGCAAAGTTCTCAGCTTTTCTACAATAATTTGTTCAATACTCATTTCACACTATTATGTTATTTACTAGTATCTAATCCAGCTTTGAGATCCTCAGCTGCCAACAGGTTTTCAACGCTAACAAATGTCGAACCAAGAGCAAGAATAGGGACAGTTGAACCATTCGAGCCTTGCTCAACACTAGTACCATTTTTCAGAGCCTCAAGCATACGCCGCAAGGAGTCGTAGCCGTCAGCACCAGGTTTAAGCGTCACCAGCAAATTGCAATTACTGCGGTCAAGTTTAGTGTTGGCACATATCGCGGATTGATTGGGTGTTTTGGGGTCAGAGCGATGACTAAAACCTATTAAACCATCTTGGCGAAAGCTTTCCAAGCGTTGGGCGATAGTATCGCACCGCTTCTGAGTATTCCAGCCATCACCAAAGCTGTTGACCATCGAAGCCAGGGCTTTGTCCGCTGATCATTACGATACATTACCATCCACACCTCACCGCCGTTTTGTGTGTCGGGTTGCAAGGCGCAAGAAAAGGGGTCTTTTGAGCCGAAGCCGAATATACCTGGAGTCCAGCCAATAGCAACACCGTAAGCCAAGACTAAACCAGCGACACCCGCTACAGCACCAATAATGCCTACAGTCAAATTATCTATGTCAAATATATGTCTTTTTTTAGACATCGACTCTGCTCTCAAATCGACACACTGTCGTGATATTTTTAACATAGCGTATCTACGTTAGAGTATACATTGAAATTATGAAAAAACTATTAATTACTGGTGCTAGTGGTTTTTTAGGGTATCATCTTTGCCATCTGGCAAAACGAGAATGGGAAGTCTATGGAACTTACTTTTCTCATTCTTTAGAAATTCCAGACATCAAAATGCTGAAAGTTGATTTGACAGATTTTCAAGAACTGAAACAAATATTTAGTGATTTTCAACCAGCAGCGGTCATTCATACCGCCGCACTATCCCAACCGAATTTTTGTCAAACTCATCCAGAGGCATCATATGCAATAAATGTGACAGCATCCTGCAATATTGCTGGACTTTGTGCAGATTCTTGTATTCCTTGCGCTTTTACATCAACAGACTTAGTTTTTGATGGCTTAAATGCTCCCTATCGTGAAACAGATCCTGTATGCCCTGTCAATATTTATGGTGAGCAAAAAGTCATGGCTGAAGAAGGTATGCTAGAGCGTTATCCTATGACTGCTATTTGTCGTATGCCATTAATGTTTGGTATGCAAACACCGACAGCAACAAGCTTTATCCAACCATTTATTCAGACTCTTGAACAAGGAAAAGAGTTAAATTTATTTATAGATGAATTCCGGACACCCGTGAGTGGAAAAACTGCAGCCAAAGGATTGTTATTAGCTTTGGAAAAAGTCAAAGGACGTATTCACTTAGGAGGTAAAGAACGAATTTCGCGCTATGATTTTGGTCGCTTATTAGTGGATATTTTTCAACTTCCTGCTCATCAATTAAAAGCCTGCCGACAAAAAGATGTTAAAATGGCAGCACCGAGACCATCTGATGTTTCTTTCGACAGTTCCAAGGCTTTTTCTTTAGGCTATCAACCTCTCTCTTTGCAAGAAGAATTACAGGAATTACGCGAAAATTTTTCTACTTACATTTAAGTGCAGAGTTTGTTCATGTTGTCTTCGTCAACTTTTAAACTCTACTCTGCTCAAAATGTCGTCTAGTTGTGTTTGCTCAAGCTACACAAGTGAAAAATCCGAGGGTGTGTAGCCACCTGCATCGGGAGATTGACAATGTTCGATGAGTTGGAGCAGATTTGTTAAGTAGTTATCAGCTAAGTTGGCGATCGCCTCTTTTGAATGTTGTTCTAACTTGAACTTCCCCACAGTCAAAAAAGGCTAATGCTTACGTAAAGCGGATTTCAAAGTTTTTTGAAACCGCCTTACTGGGTAGATCTGACTTTTGCGCCTCTAGCCAGTTTGGGTTACATTTGGGCTTAATTTTTGTCTAAGTCCTGCTAAGAGTCCTGCTCTTTTTTTTACATCAGTTTAAAAACATCTGCCAGTACACTACCATCTCCCACCAGCCTATTTTTTGCCGGAGAATCATAAACTGTCAGTACTGAAGGTACCCCAGCTATATCATGAAATAAAGTAATTCCCTCAGCGTGTTCGTCTCTATTTCCATATGGGATATCAAGCACAAACTCTGGATAATTGAGAACTTTTTCTTGTAAATGTAGGCCATTCTTTACACGATAAACTTGCACCGGACCATCCAAATCCATTGTGGGTCCTGCTAAAATCAACAAGTCTTCACCATCTAAAAATAAATCCCGGATTCCTAAACCATTCAAGAAGAGAAAATGCTTCTTGTATCTCTTGTCATCATCTCCAATATTTTTCAGTCTCAGCAGTCCGGTACCAGAATTTTCTAACTCTATTTCCAGAATGATAGCCCAACCTCGTAACACAGGTCCACGCAAACCTAGAAAAATTCGGTTTTTACAAATGGCTATTCCTTCTAGATCAAAGCCATTATCTTTACCTGGAATTGTCGCTTTCACAAAAAAGCCCAAGTGTGGATCATCGGCTATTGCTTCCATGAGCAAGTTACCCTGTTGTGTTACCTCAACTTTGGCAGCGCTTAATTGTACATCAGGTTTTTTTGGATGTTGGCATAATGGCAATAATTCACCATCCACCAAGGGAATACGTCCGATGATATAGCGATTCGGTTCTGATGCGATTTTTGTGAGTCTTTTAATATTTTTCTCATCCGAAAATTCAGGTTTAGGTTTTTTGCGTTTGTAGCTGTGAGAACCAATTAACCACAGGTAATAGTCAGCATATGCCAAACCTTCAATATCAATTTCTTCTTCTTCTGGTGCAGGTAAACTGATAAAGTCTGCTACGTGGAATTGTTTATGTTCTGCAAAGTTACTTACATCTACAAAAGATAGCCGTTCAATCGTTGAGGTTTCATCCGACCCCAACCACAAGTGCTTTTCCGGGGTTAGCAGCAGTGCTGAAAGGTCGTTACGATGTTCTTTAAAACTATCAGTAAAAGTCAGTAAAACTTGATTGATTCGATGTGAATAGTCCATTGTATATACTCCTGTAGATATTTTTTAGTCTTGTTTTTTATGAAACTGATTTTTTCAGGATTTTATACTAAAAATGGCTGATAATAACTTGAAAATAATAAT
>NZ_QMEB01000251.1 GCF_012912135.1 Brasilonema bromeliae SPC951
CCATTTTTGTAAACTGTCCCGCAAGTAGCCTTTCACCCAGCTATTCAGCTTGCGGCGTTTGACCGGGATTTTGTCTCTACGGGAGTTGGTCACTTCTCAACCTGAGCAAAAGATTGGCAACGTCATGACTCAAGATGTTGTGTTTGTGTATACGGATACAGATCAAGAAGAAGTCGCTAGGATGATACAACGATATGACTTTGTTGCTGTGCCCGTGGTGGATCGAGAACAGCGTCTTGTTGGTATTATCACCGTTGATGATATCATAGATATCTTACAAGAAGAAACAACTGAAGATATCTACACCTTGGGTGGTGGGGTACAATCGGGAGGCGACAGCTATTTTCAATCGAATATAATTTCAGTGGCTCGCAAGCGAGTTGTCTGGTTGTTAGTCTTACTTGTAACCAACACTGTTACAGGAACTATTATTAAATCACAAGAAGATATTTTGTCAAAAGTGGTGACGCTGGCGGCGTTTATCCCCTTGCTAACTGGTACTGGTGGTAATGTTGGGGCGCAGTCTTCCACAGTGGTGATTCGCGGGATGAACACGGATGAAATTCGTGCTTTGGGACCATTGCAAGTTGTTGGACGGGAAGCACTTGCAGGTGCGTTACTGGGAGGAATACTGGGAACGATCGCCACCCTCTGGGCTTTCCTTTTGGAAAAGAATTTGGAGGTGGCGTTAAGCGTAGCTCTGCCGTAGGCAATCGCAGTCGGAAGTAGTCTTGTAGCTATTTCTATTTTAGCCTCCGTCTCTGGTTCCGCACTACCGTTTTTGTTCCGCCAACTCCGTTTAGATCCAGCATTGATGTCAGCACCCTTTATCACCACAGCCGTGGATGTTTTGGGTGTGTTGATTTACTTTAACTTGGCACGGGTTATTTTAAAAATGTAAGAAGAACTCAGCAGTCAGCAGACAGGAAAAGGAGAAAAAATCAACATTCAGAGTTAAGCGTTAAGAGTTAAGCGTTAAGAGTTAAGCGTTAAGCGTTCCCTGTTAAGAGTTAAGCGTTCCCTATTCTGGCTTCTGAACGGCAGTCGCACGCCACTTGCTACAACGGGGGGAACCCCCGCAACGCAGTGGCTCCCCAAGTCGGGAAACCCGCCCACGGCGCTGCCTCCTCCTGGATTCTTCTTTGAGAACTTCAAAATCTAAAATAGATATGCGCGTTATTATCCAACGAGTCAAATCATCTCAAGTGACCGTCAACGGTGAAATTGTTGGTAAAATTGGTCGAGGCCTAAACTTGCTTGTGGGCATTGCCGATACAGACACCGATGCTGAACTTGATTGGATGGTGCGTAAATGTTTGGAACTGCGACTGTTTGGTGATCAACAACAGGAATCGCGTTGGGAAAAATCTGTACAAGAGATAGGCGGCGAGTTACTAGTCATCAGCCAGTTTACGCTTTATGGTGATTGTCGCAAAGGTCGCCGTCCCTCCTTTGACCGTTCAGCGATTCCCAAAGTAGCTCAAGATTTGTATAATCGCTTTGTTGATAAGTTGCGTGAAAGCGGTTTACGGGTGGAAACAGGTGAGTTTGGGGCAATGATGCAAGTCTCGATAGAGAATGATGGTCCTGTGACTTTGTTACTAGAGCGAGAGATAGTATAAGGGTTTATACGGTAAAAGAAAATCTCAGCAGCCGTTAGACTTCTATGTACGAAATGATGAGAGAATATTAAACTAACGATAATAAAACTTTAAATTCACTCATCATGGCTCAAATTCAGTTTTCCAGAGGTAAGAACGAAGAAGTCATTCCACAGGTGCGCCTGACGCGATCAAAGACTGGTGACAGTTCAACAGCAACGTTTATCTTCCAAAATCCCCAAGCTTTGGATAGTAAGAGTACTGAAGAAATCACTGGGATGTACATGATTGATGAAGAAGGAGAAATCGTCACTCGCGAAGTCAAGGGTAAATTCATCAACGGTAAGCCAGAAGTATTAGAAGCCATTTATCTGATGAGATCCAAAGATGAGTGGGATCGCTTTATGCGGTTTATGGAGAGGTATGCTGAAGAAAACGGTCTGGAATTCAGCGGGAAATCTTAAACTGTCATGAGTCAAACACAAACTCGGACTGTATAAAGCCAGAAAAAGAATACCATTGTTGAGTGTATACGCTTATCGTAACTGCGTTTTAGACACTTTTACCGCTCTGGACGTATTTGCCTTTTCCACAGAGGTTTTCAGGCATTTTTCATTCTTTGAAAGTTCTCAAGTCCTACTCAAGCGCGTGTTGGATTTCTGTGTACCATTGAAATCCCCTTTCGGGCAAGTTGAGTTGTTTGTTAAGGCGAAATACTGCCCAGTTTGGTATTACCCATGCCTATTCTGGGCTTATTCTAAACTTTACAACCGCATCAATTCGTTTATTTGGTCATCTGCTAACCATCGTTGAACTGTGCATCGATATGCGTTCCTAAATTTTTTGCGACTCAACGCAGACAGTGTCGCATTCTTTTTTCAAATTGGTATAACTTATTCTAAATTGTTTGAAAAAGTTTTGTCTTTCTTAATTATTCGATTTTTTGCTATGAGAAAATATGACGTTATTCAACCATTAGATAGAGTAAGTGTAACCAACTATTTTCATAAACTGTAGAGGTTATCATAAGTCGTCTTTACTCTAACGTGGATGTTAATGTTGTCCTGTGAGCCTTCTACATTACGTGTTCTAGTGGTTGACGATCACGAACTAACTCGTTTAACCCTAAAGTTAGCCTTTTCTGGTCAGGAAAATCTTCAAGTTGTTGGTTTAGCCAGCAATGGTCAAGAAGCTGTAGAAATGGTTAAACGCTATCACCCTGATGTGATAGTACTAGATTTACATATGCCAGTTATGGATGGTTGGCGTGCTTCTGGTCATATTAAAGCTATTGCTCCAAATACCCAAATTATTGCTTACTCCTCAGTGGAAGACAACAAATGTCAGGAAACAAGGGAATTGGCTAGCTTGGATGCTTTTTGCAAAAAAGAAACCCCAACAACAGAACTTATTGCTCTAGTTAGAAAATTAGGACAAAGTTCATCCAATGATTGGTAGCTGGATAAATGATACAGCAAAGAAACTTGGGAAATATAAAACTGGGTATCTGGGAACTGGAGAATATGGAGATCTTGAAGAGCGTCGGTCAAACTGTCAGTTAGAGTTTGACGACGCTTTTTTTTGTAATTTGTATCCCTTGTTGGAACTTAACTAAACTTCTGTTTGTGGAAAGGTGCGTCTATATTCATCAATGAGATCGTCCATTTCTTCTAGAGCTTGATTCACGTCAACTCTTAAAGTTCCCAAGTTTGGCTGTTCCAACAAACTCAGTAAATACTCTCGTTGACTTTGAACCTTAAGCACTCGTTCTTTTATAATTTGTGCATCCATTGCTATTTTCCTGTTTTCAACTGATAGATTTACATCATAACAATTGGGCATAACGCCTGAAAAGGTACAAATAGCGCTGTCACTGTTTCAGGTGATACGATAGTTATCTGTTGTTTCAGCTTCGAGACCAAAACCTTTTCATCTTGGAGCTTGAAAAACAGTTCAATTTTTAACTTCGCTATAGCCCAAGCTGTCGTTGCTATGTAATTGGAACTGGGTGACAAAACCGCACTCCATATCAACAAGCTAGACAGGCATGACTATGCAAATTGTAACTATTGTACCATTTTTTACTGCTTTTTGCGATCCTTTGGTTAAAAAATATCACTTGTGTTCTACTGAAATCTACGATAATGGACTGCTGCTCTTCCTAACTTGTTCGTTATCACCGATGATAGAAAAATAATGGTACTAAGAATACATAACGAACTAAAATCATGTTAGGTCAAATTTCCTTGGGAACGCTAGGTATAAGCATCGGCGGTGTTTTGACTATCATTGGTTTTGCTGCCTACGCTGCTGACAATGCCACACTCAATCTTATTGGATTTTTTTACGGAATCCCTCTTCTACTAGGAGGATTAGCACTCAAAGCTAACGAGCTTAAGCCTGTGCCCTTGAGTCAACCGACGACGCCACAAGTGTTGACACTTAGAAAGGAGCAAGCAACTCCTACTCAAAATCAAATTCGCCAAGACATTACTCGATATCGTTACGGTCAAGACGTGCATTTATACCAAGCGCTCTCATTTCTGGGTCTTGGAGCTACAGATGATGATATACCAGCCGTCACAGAGTTACAAGAAACAGAAATTAATGGAGCTTATGCTTTGATTTTGAAATTTGATTCGCCAGCGGTACCAATCGAAGTTTGGCAACAAAAGCAGGAAAAAATGACCAGTTTTTTTGGTCCTGGAGTAGAGGTAAAAGTCACACAGCCAGAATCAGAAAAAATTGATTTGACGCTCATTGCTACTAAAAAGTAGTTGTTATTCACATTAGTTCTGAGTTGTTTGGTAATCACTCAGAGCTAATGAATCATATTTATTTTTCTAAACGAACTGCATACCACTGTAAATACTCCCCAGCACCGACATCTAACTCGCAACTCGTGTCGATTAGATATTTTGCTTGTGCATCTTGTGATTCAAAAGATCGCAAATCGGGTGGCAAATCCTCAAATTTGAGTTTGTGTAAAATTCCCTTGAGCTTTTCTAATAACTCTAAAGTAGAAAGAAATTGTTCTGGTTGATTTGTTTCTAAAACGACAAAGTAATCTTGCTGATACATTAATGAATCTGGCATAAGTAAGTGACTCCAATCAAGTCTAAGATAAAGGACAGGTATAAATTCGTGAAATTAGTATCCTATATAACAATCCTAAATGATTAGTGAAATCTTTCATATAGGCTATGGCTTGTCCAAAGTCGTAACAAATGACTCCCAGTTCGCTCTTTTTCAAGAGAGTTAGAACAATTGCAAAAATCTAGATTTGATCAGAGTTTGAGGTGTACTAAATATATGATTATCTAAACAATATCTCATTTTAAGGGACAAGCGCTCGTGGCAAACACCAAGGCGGATCTGCCCTTCTTTGACAGGTTAACTTTTGGGGAAACTCTCTCCCTGATGTAACTAGGGGCAAGATGCATCTGGTATCTTGGGGCATAGGGCGATTGCCATCTTCGCCAACGCTAAAATCCAAATTTTCCTTCCATTTTTAGAAACTCAATTTCAAATCGGCGAAGCGTACGAAATGACTTATGATAGCTGCGGGCATGCCTATGGCACGTCTTCAACTTCAAAGTAGCGTATTCCTTTAGGACTAGTGTAATCGCAAAGACTCTATTTTCTGTTTTTCAATGTTGACTTACTTATACAAGTCACGGTGTTAGATAATTGCGTAATGATTTCACGCCGTAATGTATATGTTGTTTAATATTTTTGGCTCTTATGGAATGCAACTCATGTCAGGCATAAGCCCATTCTTCATGACCAAAGAAACTCCTGTTATTCTTGTGGCTGATGACGACAAATCGATGCGAATGCTGTTGCGTGAAGCTATGGAAAAAGAAGGCTATCGAGTCGTCGAGGTGAGTGATGGGAAACAGTGTCTAGATGTATACGCATCTGTCAAACCTGATTTAGTTTTGCTAGATGCTGTCATGCCAATTATGGACGGCTTTACATGCTGTAAGCAACTGAGCAAAATATCCAGTAATTTTGGTAACTCAACACTTGCTAATCCAGTGATGGAATCTTCATTGAACACTAGTGCAATTTCAGTACTTTGGAATAGTACTCCCATATTAATGATTACTGGCTTGGACGATCCTGAGTCAGTGGATCGCGCTTTTGAAGCAGGAGCAACCGACTATGTCACCAAGCCTATTCACTGGGCTGTTTTGCGTCAGCGTGTGCGAAGACTGCTGCAACAAGCACAACTCTACAAACAATTTGAGGCTGCTACCCATGCTTTGCAGGAACTTGTCAATATAGATGGGTTAACTGGAGTGGCTAATCGTCGGCGCTTTGACCACTATTTAAATACCAAATGGTTGAACTTAGCACACGAGCAACTGCCTTTATCACTGATTTTATGCGATATCGACTATTTTAAACTTTATAACGATAGATATGGTCACCCTGCTGGAGATGCCTGTTTGCAAAAGGTTGCTGCTGTCTTGAACCGTTTAGCTCAAAGAAATGAGGATTTAGTAGCGCGTTACGGTGGTGAAGAATTTGCTGTGATCATGCCTAACACTCATGCTGCTGGTGCAGTTCACGTTGCAGCTAGCATACAAGCTGGAGTCAGGGAATTACAAATGGATCATTCTGAATCTGAGGTTAGCCGTTACCTCACCTTGAGCTTAGGGGTAGCCACCACGTTCCCCAATTTTGAATCTTCTTTAACAACTTTGGGTATGGCAGCAGATAAGGCGCTTTACCAAGCAAAAGCACAGGGACGCAATCGCATCATACTCAAGCAAGTGAAATGTTGAGCGGTTCAAGCTTTACACTAGAGATAATCAAACTACAATTAAAATAACAATTAGTTTCACTAAAATTTCGCAAACTCCTTTTAAAAAAGCCGATGACGGGATTTGAACCCGTGACCTGCTGATTACGAATCAGCTGCTCTACCACTGAGCCACATCGGCATACCTTCGGATTATTATAGCTTATGACACAACAAAATAACAAAACTCGTATTAATTCAGAACAATACGCCCGTCTCAAGGCAGAAGCAACAGCCCCCTATCGTGGCTTACGGCAATTTATCTACATTACTTGTGGTGCTTCTGGTTTTATTGGTGTAGTTATCTTTCTTTCTAAGCTACTTGCAGGACGTGATGTTGAGAGCGCGTTGCCGAATTTAGCACTTCAAATAGGCGTGGTTGCTATTATGGTTTTTCTTTGGCGTTGGGAGCAGCGTAGACAAAAACGTCCCAAATAGCAATTGATTACAGTTTACTTCTCACGTGTTTGAAGTTTATCTTTCTTGGTGATTCATTATTTTTCATAATCAATTTGAAAATATTTTTAGCATAAAATTTTAAGAATTTCCTTTTATGAAATGAATTACAAGCTTTTGCGATAAGCCGGAGGCTTGACGCTCCGCGTATCGCGTCTCATACCTTTAGAAAAGTAAGCTAATAAAAATGTTGATATCTCCATCATAGCTAAATTCCAGTTAGTCATTGCTAGTATAGTAGTGCCGATAACTAGCAAACAAAGTAAGCTGTATTTAATCTTCATTCATTCTCACTTTTTCCAAATAAAATATAAAATTTTCATTCAAAAGTTTTCCGGCAAGACTCATCTTTAGGAACAACACGCTTTGGAGAACTTTCTTTTGCTCTACAAGTTAGAAAGAAAAGTCCTCCTGACTCAGCCTGATTTAATAGGCTTTTATTTATCATCTCCATCAGCTTTCAGTTCACGCACGCATTCTTGTCCAACACCAATAATGAATCCTAAGCTGGCACCAATTAAAGCATATCTGTTGTGCAAATCTTTGTAGTACTGAGTTTCATATTTAAGTTGATTAAAGTTACGTTGACCAATTTGAGCAGCAGCTAAGCCGATAACTGCACCGACAAGAGCAGTCATAACACCTGAGAAGATGATTAGCTTAATATTCATAATTTCTCAAACTCAGATTGTGATGAGGTAAAACTATACAATTAGCGCTGAAATAAATTGTCTGAGGAGAACAGTTACCAGTACCAGCCGCAGTGAACAGCTACCTACGCAGTGAACAGTTATCAATTGCTTGATGACTGATAACTGATAACTGATAACTGATAACTGATAACTGGTAACTGGTAACTGATAACTGGTAACTGCTAACTGATTAGACTAGTGGTGCAAGAAGAAAGAGTAAAACAGATACACAACAGTGATAGTAAACAAAATGTGGTTTATCCAATCGTTTGCATTCCATTGTTTGAACATTTGTGTGACCTCCATAGACAAACTTTAGTAGACAAACTTTAAACTTCTTCTGCCCCGTTATCGCTGCAACTTGGTATCACTCATTTTGTGGAGTTGTCCTAAATGTCGGGAGTGCTTGTTCCTTCTGATCTGGTTGAAGCTGAGGCGGCTGACCCTGCTCTGGATGCTGTGGCGAACTGGGCTTGTTAGGTTTACCCGGTTTCAAGAAGCGCTCTTCTAGGTTTTTAATAACAACATACAGCACGGGGACTAAAAACAAACTTAAGATTGTCGAAATCAGATAACCGCCAAACAGCGCTGTTCCCAAAGACCAACGGCTCATAGCGCCAGCGCCAGAAGCTATCACCAAGGGCCAGAAACCAACTAAACCAGCAAAAGCAGTCATGAGAATCGGTCGCAAGCGTTCCTCACAAGCGCGGATTGCAGCCTTAGTGATATTCATCCCTAACTCTACCGACTGGTTAGCAAATTCCACAATCAGAATTGCGTTCTTACTTGCCAAACCAATGAGCATCACCAGCGCGACTTGAGCATAGATGTTATTGTTAACCACAGGCCAAACACCGCCTGTTTGGAAAAGATTGGCACGGAACACGACTGCACCAAGCGCACCCAAGATTGCCAGAGGTACGGTAATCATGATGATGGTGGGATCGACGTAGCTTTCGTACTGCGCCGCTAACACCAAGAAAACCATGACAAAAGCTAAACCAAAAATAATGGGTGCTGCACCGCCAGAGGATTTCTCCTGAAGGGCAGTCCCTGTCCAAGCAAAGCCAAATCCTGGTTGTAAAACTTCGTTGGCGATCGCCTCCATTGCTTGAATTGCCTGTCCAGTACTATAGCCCGGTGCTGGAGCTCCTTGAATTTTGATTGACGGATAAACGTTGTAGTGAGTGATAACAGGCGGATAAGTAATTCTTTCCAATTGCACCAAAGAACTCAGTTGAACGAGATTCCCATTTTGGGAGCGTACGTACAGACGACTGAGATCTTCTGGATTAGAACGCACTGTCCCCTCTGCTTGGGCGTAAACCCGATACAGTCGCCCACCAAGCACATATTGGTTGATATAGCTTGCACCCAGGTAGGTCTGCATGGTGCTAAAAATATCACTGACTCGGATGTTTTGTGCTTTGGCTTGGTTGCGATCAATGGAAATTTGCATCATCGGAGCATTGAAGGTGAATTGAGAAAAGACACCTCCTAGTTCCGGTCGCTTCTGGGCTGCTGCAATCACCTTTTGGGTATTGTCGATAAGCGCTTCCATAGGCAGGGCTTGTTTGTTTTGGATATACATCTCGAAGCCACCTGTACTACCCAAGCCATCTACGGGTGGTGCATTGACGGCGATCGCCACCGCACCAGGAATTTTTTCTCGCAACCCTTTATTAATTTTTTGTAGAATGCCAAAGACTGAATGCTCGCCTCCATGACGCTCTTCCCAGTCTTTAAGCTTCACGAAAAACAGCGACTTGTTGCTCGCGTTCCCCTCAAACCCAAAGCCAGCGTTTCCGACAACATGCTCAACTTCCGGCAGTGGTTTTACGACTTCTTCAGTAATCTTCTTGACCAGATCAACGCTGTAGTTGAGAGATACGCTTGGTGGTGCTTCGACAATCGCAAAGAAATAACCTTGATCCTCTTCGGGGATAAACCCTTGGGGAGTCGTCTGGTAAATCCAACCTGTCAAGACTAAACCCCCAATAAGGGACTTCCAAGGAATAAATTAATCAACAAAAACCAAGAAACTAGATTTAC
>NZ_QMEB01000252.1 GCF_012912135.1 Brasilonema bromeliae SPC951
GAGCGCTAAGGCGCACGCTTCGCGTTGGCGGAGCCTGTCCGCAGGACTTACACAACTCTATTATGATTACTATCCCTGGGTGAAGTTGTGCATGACTTAGCAATGAACACTTTACTATTATCTAGCCTGGAGAGAATTTAGCAAAGTTTTATTGATTATCTGACTCATGCTTGTTGAATTGTAAATTTGGTAACTGACAGCTATAACGGCTTTTTGTAATTAGAAGGAAAAGACATTACACAGGTGACATTTCATGCTACGGTGCTGACTTGAACTTATAGGAAATTTCATATATTATGGTCGATAGTGCGGATCTTCCAGAGGTGCCGTTACGCGCTCTTGTGTGGATGGGGGACTCTCGCAAAAATATTCGTGCGTTTCCTTCAGAGGTACAAAAAGCGGTAGGGTATGCGTTGCAACTAGTGCAGGCAGGGGAAACACCACTGGATGCCAAGCCTTTTAAAGGCGTTGGAAGCGGCGTGTATGAAATTGTCAAACGCTACGATACCGACACATACAGAGCGGTTTATGCCGTGAAGATTGGAGAAAAGATCTATGTCCTGCACGCTTTCCAAAAGAAATCAAACAAGGGGATTAAAACCCCACAGACTGACGTTGACCTGATTAAACAACGCTATAAGGACGCACTCGCACGGGAGGAACAACCATGACAGAAGAAAGCGTTTTTGAAGAAAGTAGTGGTAACGTCTTTGCTGACCTCGGCTTAGAGGATGCAGAAGAACTTTTTACCCGTGGCAAGATTGGGATTGTGGTACTTCACCTCTTAAAACAACGTAACCTGAAACAGCGGGAAATCAGCAAACTTCTTGGCATTCCCCAGCCAGAAGTATCGTATCTGATGAGAGGAGAGTTTCAACGGTTCAGCGAGGGGAAGCTGCTCACTTTCCTCAAGCGCCTTGATACCGAAATCACCCTGCACCTTCGCCCTCGTCATGCGGGAACCCAAACAGGAGAAACAGTGGTATCGTTGTAGGGGCTTTACTGGATCTGTGAATTCACCAAAAACCGATTGTGATAGTGCCGGGTGCGGAATGTGGGATACAAACAAAGCCTGCAGAAGCAGGCTTGTCTGGTAGTTGAGATAAAAAGCTCTATTGAGAAACTAGAAAACAACTCTCAATTAGCATGACTCGCACTACTGTAGCGAATTCTTGTTCCTGCCCACAGCAACTTCTCTCGCAGCGTCTGATAATAGGAGTTGTTCTCCCGTAAAATTATAAACTTAGCCCGACAATCTGCCATCCGCACATCAACACGGTGTCCGGGCCAAATTGAAGTCGCTAACACCCCATCAGTCCACAACTTGGTACTTAAATCGTAATCACCCAAGGGCCAAATGCTGACGACAGAACCAGGGGGTAACACGAGGGGACGACTGGAAAGACTCATCGGACAGATGGGAGTGATGGTAATTGCTTCCATACCATCATGTATAATCGGACCATTCGCAGAAACGGTATAACCCGTAGAACCAGTGGGAGTAGAAATAACTAACCCGTCCCCTTGGTATTGATCGACGACCTCACCATCAATTTCCATCTCTAGAATTGAGGTAATCATCCTATCCGCAGAAGCGGGTTTAACACACATTTCATTTAAAGCAAGGTAGCGTTCAGACACTGGTTCCAAATTTGTCCTATTCCCCTCAAAGACTGAGGCTTGCAACATCATCCGCCGCTGCACAGCGTAACGGTCTTCTAAGAGTCGATCCCAAACTCGTTCGGTGTCTTGAAATTCGTCTACAGACTCGGTTAAAAACCCCAGATGACCTCCCACATTCACTGCTAGTATTGGGACGCCAGCCGGGGCTAGATGTCTTGCACCAGTTAAAACAGTACCATCACCGCCAAGTACCACAGCCAAGTCAATTGGTTGTCCAGCTGAAGCCAGAAATACCGGATATGGGTTATCTTTCGGTCCACTTGGTCCCATCAAAACCTGGCATTGACGATGTTCTAGTTGCTTTGCACAGATTTCTGCCCAGCGTTTACTTTGGGAATCTCGTGCTTTATAAGCAATAATGACCTGCTTGAGCTCCACAGAATTACCACTTCAGGAGATTAAACTGCTCCATATCAACAGTGTCGCGGTTACGATAAATGGCAAGCACGATCGCTAAACCTACCGCCGCCTCAGCTGCTGCTACGGTAATGACAAATACGGTAAATACCTGACCCTTTATTGCTACTGAGTCTAGGTAATTGGAAAACGCCATTAAGTTCAGATTAACGGCATTGAGCAGCAACTCAATCGACATCAGCACTCTGACAGCATTACGGCTAGTAATTAAGCCATAAATACCGATGCAGAACAAAGCTGCTGCAAGTAATAAAAAGTACTGGATTTGCATAAACTTTGGTGTCCCCCCATTGTCAGTTAACAATTATCAGTTATCAGTTATCACTTCGCGCTGTTCATTAATAACTGTATTACTGAATATTGCGGCTCGATTCACCGATTGAGACCAATTCTCTGGGACGTTCTGGTAACGTCAAAACTTGCTGTTGTTCTGGAGAAATAGTCTGTTCAGGCAGATACTCGCGACGTGCCAAAATTATCGCGCCTACCATTGCTATTAACAGCAAAATAGAAGCGAGTTCAAAAGGCAGTAAAAAGTCAGTGAAGAAATGTTGACCGATTAAAACAATAGTGTTGCTTGGAGGTATGGCAGTAGACAGTGACCAAGGAGTTGCCAACACCATCGTACTTAAAAGTGCAAACAATCCCAAACTGACTACACCTGTTAGTGCTTTGCGTACCCAAGCAGTAGGGAAGGGCACAAAAGCTTGCCGCTTGTTTACCAGCATAATGGCAAACAAAATCAACACGTTCACTGCGCCAACATAAATTAGCAATTGCGCTGCTGCTACAAAGTCACCATTTAGCAATAGATATAGTCCAGCAATGCTAACAAATACGCCTGCTAACAGAAAGGCTGAATGGACGATGTTTTCAAACAGCACCACACCCAGTGCTGTTCCAATCAACAACACCGCCAGTATGCCAAAAGAAACAATCTGTACTCCTTCCGCAAGATTCACTGTATTTTTGTCCTCAGTTAAAAGTCAACAGTTAAAAGTCAACACTCAAGAGTCAAAAGTCAAGAGTCAAAAACTATGCACTGTTGACTCTTGACTAATTATCTTTACTTTTCCTGCTCTACAAGGTCTTCTGGACGCGCACCAGGGCGAGGTGCATCAGCAGGTAAACCGTGGGGATCCATAACACCCTTGGGTAAATAAACAAGTTCACGCAAAGGTGTGACCATTGGGTCTAGAGTGACCTTGTAGGGCAAACGACCAAGCGCCACGCTGTCATAGTTCAATTCATGGCGATCATAAGTAGAAAGTTCATAATCTTCTGTCATTGATAAACAGTTGGTGGGACAAAATTCCACGCAGTTACCACAGAAGATACAAACTCCAAAGTCGATGCTATAGTGTTTGAGCTTTTTCTTTTTGGTTGCCTTATCGAAATCCCAATCCACTACAGGCAGGTTGATCGGACAAACCCGAACACAAACTTCGCAGGCAATGCACTTATCAAACTCAAAGTGAATCCTACCGCGAAATCGTTCGCTAGGAATCAATTTTTCGTAAGGGTACTGCACGGTGACTGGACGCCGCCGCATATGGTCAAAGGTAACAGACAGACCCTGACCTATGTAGCGACCAGCTTGAACCGCTTCTTTGGCGTAATCACCAACTTGCTTGAGGAACTTCAACATATTGTGTCTCTCTCTTTTTAAGCTATCAGCGTCATTTGTCTTTCGTGCTAATGACTAACCACCAAAGGCAAAGGGAAAGGCAAGTTTCAGGGCTGCAGTTAGTAGCAAGTTAACCAAACCAACAGGCAGCAAGAACTTCCATCCTAAATCTAGCAATTGGTCAATACGAACGCGTGGTACTGTCCAGCGCAACAGGATTGCCAGAAAGACCAGGAAGTATGCTTTCAGTACGGTCATAGTGATTCCCAAGGAGGCGGTTACAACCTGCAACACGGGATTTGTTTCACTGACTCCCAAAGCGCTAGCTATCAGGTTAATAGGAATTGGAAAATCCCAACCACCCAGATACAACACTGATACTAGCAGGGCAGAAAGGACTAGGTTAACGTAGGAACTCAGGTAGAAAAGAGCGAATTTCATACCAGAGTATTCAGTCTGATAACCAGCAACCAGTTCTTCTTCTGCTTCAGGTAAGTCGAAGGGTAATCGTTCGCATTCGGCAAGGGCTGCTATCCAAAAGATGATAAACCCGGCTGGTTGACGCCATACGTTCCAGCCAAGAATGCCATAACCAGATTGCTGTTCCACGATGTCGATGGTGCTGAGGCTATTGGACATCATGGCGATCGCCAGCACTGCAAGTGCCAACGGAATTTCATAGCTAATTGACTGCGCTGCTGCCCGCAACCCTCCGAGGAGGGAGTATTTGTTGTTGGATGCATAACCAGCCATCAACAAGCCAATTGGCTGAATACTAGACAAAGCAATCCACAAGAAAACCCCCATTCCAACGTCTGTTATGACCAGATTCTGTCCAAACGGCACAATCAGATAGGACAGAAACACTGGCAGAACAACGATGATTGGACCAAGGGTAAACAGCACACTGTCAGACTTGGCTGGCACCACATCTTCTTTAAAAACAAGCTTGAGACCATCTGCTACTGGAGCTAGCAAACCTAAAGGACCAATATACTCAGGACCAATCCGCTGCTGTGCGGCGGCGGAAATTTTCCGCTCTAACCAAACGCAGGTTAGCACACCAACTGTAGCACCAATAATCATTAGTATCATCGGCACTGGCATCCAAATTGACTTGGCTGCACCAGCGCTTAGTCCCAAATCCATGAGGGATTTTATAAAAGTTCCTTGCAGATCAATTCCTGAATTCATGTCTTTTGCTCTTCAAGTCCTTTAGATCATTGTCCTTTACAACTATCCACACTTGTTAATAACTGTAAATTCGCCCATTAATATTTCTGCCTAAATCATGCAAAATTTAAGATTTTTTGCAATTCCCATGCCTAGTATATCGTTGGATGGTTTTTGCCCCTTTACCCACACAAGAATTTCTACTTATGGTTAAGATTGGGATTTGCGAAGAAAACCTCCAGTCGTGGGTAGAGAGCGTTTGCGCAGCGCCCCCTCCGGGGCTAGCGAGTATCGGGGGAGCAAGGGGAGATAAGACAATTCAAAATCGCGTAGCGTTGCGGAGCGCGTTGCGACGCAATCTCAAAATTCAAAATTCTTATCCCCCATTACCCCTTTAGCACTCTATCGCTGGTCGATGGGGATATAAGAAACGTCGTGCTTACCGTCGTAAACCTGGGTAGGACGGAAAATCCGGTTTTCTTCTAGCTGTTCTTTCCAATGTGCTAACCAACCAGCTACACGGGCGATCGCAAATATTGGTGTAAACAAATCTGTAGGAATTCCCAACTTCCTATACACTAATCCTGAATAAAAGTCAACATTGGGATAAATTCCTTTGTGACCCAGTTTTTCCTCCACCACCCTTTCCATTTCTACGGCAATGTCATAATACTTGTCATGCCCGAACTTGGTAAACAGCTGTTCTGCCAAGTTCTGTAAAATGGTGGCGCGTGGGTCTTTCACCTTGTACACACGGTGTCCAAACCCCATAATCTTGGCTTTGCGTTCCAGACAATCCTCTATGTAGGGACGCACATTTTCTACAGAGCCAATGTCTTCCAACATCTGAATGACTTCTTCATTCGCTCCACCGTGTAGCGGTCCTCCTAACGTTCCCACCGCACTAGCTACCACTGCGTATGGATCAGTTAGAGTAGACGCTGTTACCCTTGCACTGAAGGTGGAGGCGTTCATTGTGTGTTCAGCATGAAGTATCAAGCAGATATCAAAAATCCGCGCCGCCAATGGATCAGGTTTTTTCTCATTGAGCATGTACAGAAAATTGGCGGAATAGTCCAAGTCCTCATGGGGACGTATTGCATCATTCCCATTTCGCATTAACTGGAACGCCGCCACCATTGTCGGAATCTTTGCTATGAGGCGAACGACAGCATCCCGAATGTAAACAGGATTATTCAAGTCACGACGCGAATAAAACAAGCCTAATGCCGCAGCAGAGGCTTGCAGTGCATCCATCGGATGACCGCTTTCTGGAAAGCACTTCATCATGTCGCAAATGTGATATTTAATCCGCCGGTGAGAGCGAACTTCATCCTCAAATGCTGCGAGTTCTTTCGATGTGGGCAACTCACCCCAAATAAGGAGATAAGCAGTTTCCAAAAATGAACTTTTTTCTGCTAGTTCCTCAATCCGGATGCCACGATATTCTAGTATTCCCTTTTGCCCGTCAACATTGCTAATACTGGATTGGGCGGCGGGAATGCCATCCAAACCAGGCTTATATTCGCACACCATCATGGCAACACCATCTGCTTTTTTTTGAAAGATTTTTTCAGGCTAACTTACCAGAAATTGTTATCACCATAACAGTATCCGTTCTCCTAAAAATTCTTTCAGAAACGTTACTCTACTGTTAGAGCAAGTACTTGGGTGGCGTCAACCAAAACATCTGACTACGACCCAGAGGGGAGCCTTTTTCTGGTAGTTTTACCCCAATCATACCCGCTTTTTTCAAAACTAACGTTGCTTTTGCTTGTCCCCATAAAAGAATTTCTGCCCAAGCGCTCAAAGAAGGTTCATGTCCAACCAAAGCAAGTTGAGTTTGGGGTGAATAATTTCTTGGACTCAACCAGTCCACAACCCAACTTTCAATACCACCATCTGGCGCGAGATAGGAACATTCCTCTACCTTGGAACTCAGTCCTGTGGCTATAAAAATTTCTGCTGTTTGGCGAGCTCGTATTAAGGGACTGGTCGCAATCAAATCAAAATGTAAGCCCAGCTTTCGCAATCGCTGGGCTACTTTCTCCGTTTTTTCCCGACCTTCTTTTGTCAGTGAGCGTTCCTCGTCTTTGAGATCTGGTCGCCTTTCTTCAGCAATACCATGACGGATTAAATACAGTTCCACGGCGGAATGTCCTTTATGAGCGTAAGCTCTTTGGAGGGAGCGAGTGCTAAGAAAGCGCTCGTCGGTGCAAGTATTATTTTACCGACAGATTGGAGGAAATACTCCAGAGATCTTTAGTCCTTAGTCCTTTGTCTTTGGAAACTAAGGACTAATGACTAATAACTAATGACTAATGATTCTACTCCGACTGTATTGGATTATCTTTCGGATTCACTAATCTTAGGAGCTTCTGCTTAATCTGAGAATCGAAAACTTCCCATTTCATCTTCGCATAAGCAGAATTTTCATTACCTCCAGATAAGAAACCCATCGGAATTTCAAACCCACCTGCGCTTGTCCGTCCACCACCAAAAAAGCGTCCGCTGCTATCTTGACCGAAGGCTTCTTTAATAAACTCATCGGGGTCGAGGGTTAGTTTGGTTGTTCTTAGGGAACCAATCACCACCTCTAGTTCTTCATCTTCATCGTGAACAATACCGTACACCAAAGCTGTGTGGACGTTTTCTTCTGTCACAATAAAATCTGCCGCTTGGGGAATAGCATCGCGGTCATCGTACCGTAAGTAACCAACACCAGCAATAGAAAAGTTATTTTGCACGATGCGGTTTTTGAGCGATCGCTCTATAACATCCATCACTCGCTTAGAACGATTCGCCTGTAGAATTGCGTTCAGCAACTGGGCGTCATAAAATTTGCTCAAATACGCTGCTGCCATAAAATCTTCTTCCTGTGCTTGCATCAGTCTATTAGTATCCGATCGCAAGCCATGCATCAAGGCAGTCGCGCATTTTACGTGTTGATTTATGCTGCTATCTAGAGTCAGTAGCCCGTACTGTAGGTATTGAGTGAAAATCGTTGCTGTTGCTCGTACAGAGGGACGAACATCAAAAAATTCTGATTTGATGTCACTTTGTAAACTGTGGTGGTCAATAACCGCCACTATTGGTATCCCTACCTCTTGCACAATAGGTACTAGCTGAGAAGTCGTTCCTTGGTTATCTATGAGGACGAAACCTTGGTAGGAAGATAAGTCTTTGCTTTTCAGTGTTTGTACTGTCCAACGCTGCGCGGGTAACCCTGTCAGCTTGACCAAAGCAATATTTTCTTGGTGGCTCAAAGCACCAGCGTAAATGATGTCACATTTTATGTCGTATTGCTGAGCTATGAGCTGGTAAGCCCAAGCACACGATAAAGCATCAGGATCTGGAAAATCTTGAAGAATAATTAACTGGCGTTCTTGTTTATGCGCAAGAAACGTGTTGTGCAGCTCTTCTGATTTTTGATTTACCAATGAATTGTTACGCAGACCCAGAAAATGACCCTCGCCTGCCAATGCTGTACCTGAGTGCCTAGTGAGTGGAACTTCTACTAAATCTTTGCTGTCTATTTCAAAATCATCTGGAGTAGGATCACCCGTCAATGGCAAACTCGAAATCTGAGTCACAGAAGAATTAAAGTGCATACGAAACGTTTTTATAAGTGTGAGGCTCCTTTTTTTTCATCAAGAGATACTACAGTTTGTATTTCAACACTTCAGCCACACATTGCGATCTTTGCAAAAATATCAGAGCATGACATATTATCTCTGAGCCTCTTTTTTTGTCAAGAACTTATCGTTGCTAACTTGCCAGGAAAACGCCTTTAGTACCTACCCCTGATCTTTTGGTAGATTTAGAACGCACCCTGTTGTTTTTGGCGTTAGTATGTGTTATACTAGCGAAAGTGCTCTCGATGGATACGCAGAATTGCTGTCTCCTCCATCAGCTTTTTCGGTTGTTGAAATCCATAAAGAGCCGTGAAGAAGCTAAAATCATCAAGCAAAGGCAAAAAAGCGAAAAACTGACCACTGCCTGCCTTGTTCAAATTCAGCAGAAGGTGTCAGAGTCCGATAACGTATTTTTGCCATTCTTGGTGAGTACCACTTTTGAGGTGTTTGGTGACCTCAAAGTAAAGACTACTATAAGGTCGGCGTGGATTATGACGTAAGTTCATATGAGCTTCGTTGGGCGTACGACTACCCTTTCTGACATTGCAGCGGACACATGCTGTAACAATGTTTTCCCAGGAATCGCCGCCCCCACGCGATCGCGGAACGACATGATCCAAAGTTAAATCATCCCCAGTGTAACCGCAATACTGACAAGTGTGACCGTCGCGGTGTAGTATGTTCCGACGAGTCAAAGGAATCTCCTTATAGGGAACGCGCACATAATGGCGTAACCTGATAACCGTCGGAAGCGGAAAGCCCAAGTAAAGTTGCTTATTATTAAACTCTACTCGCTCTGCTTTGCCTTTAATCAGTAACACGACAGCTCGCCGCCAGCTCGTGATATTGAGCGGTTCGTAAGAGGCGTTTAGAACTAAAACCTTCCCCATTGATTAGCGCTCAAGCTATTATTTTTACATATATTAACACAATTATATTCAGCTTTGGTGATGAAAAAAAATTATACTATTCCAATAGTTAAAACTAAGAATTGTAAAAAGTCAAGGGTCAAAAGTGAGCCAGTGCGGTGGACGGGTTCCCCGGCATAAAGGAGCCAGTGCG